>JAGRLX010000163.1 GCA_020441605.1 Alphaproteobacteria bacterium | reverse complement strand
CGTCTGGAAGAGCTGACGCGCACCGCCGAAATGGCCCGCGTCTTCGGCGTGAATGTGGACGTGGTCGGCCCGGATAAGCTCGGGGAACTTTATCCGGGGATCGTCACATCCGATCTCGTGGGTGGCCTTCATCTCAAGAACGATGGGCAGACAAACCCCATTGATACGACCATGGCGCTCGCAAAGGGTGCGCGCATGCGTGGGGCAACGATCCGCGAAGGTATCACTGTCACCAGAATCCTTACCAAGGATGGAAAGGCTGTCGGGGTGGAGACGGACCAGGGCACCATCAAGGCGCGCAAGGTCGTGCTGACGGGCGGTATGTGGTCGCGCGATCTCGCAAGGCAGGTGGGTGTGGTGCTGCCGCTCTTTGCCTGTGAGCACTACTATGTGGTGACCGAGCCTGTTCCCGGGTTGCGCCGCGATCTGCCGATCATGCGCGATCTCGATCACGGCGTGTACTTCAAGGAAGACGCGGGCAAGCTTCTCATCGGCTTCTTCGAAGACAATGCCAATCCGCTTCCCATGTCGAAATTGCCGGAGAAATTCAGTTTTGGTGAACTGCCGTACGATCCCGAGCATTTCGAGAAATACCTCGAGCGCGCGATGATCCGCTATCCGGCCTTGGAGCAGGTTGGTATTTCCACCTTCTTCAACGGGCCTGAGAGCTTCACCACCGACAACCAGCATCTCATGGGCGAAGCGCCACTCCTGAAGAATTTCTTCGTGGCGTGTGGATTCAATAGCCGCGGCATTGGCGGTGCCGGTGGCATCGGCAAGGTCATGGCGGAATGGATCGACTTGGGCCATCCACCCGTGGATGTGTGGGAGAGCGATTGCCGCCGCGCCATGCCCTTCCAAAGCGATGAAAAATATCTGGAAAGCCGCGTCGCGGAGGCCCTTGAGCGGTCCTATGCGATGCACTGGCCTTACTATCAATATCGCACAGCGCGTGGCATCCGGAAATCACCGTTCTATGACCGCCTTGTGGAGCTCGGTGCTGTCCACGGTGAGGTTGCTGGCTGGGAACGTCCCAATTGGTATGCGCCGAAGGGCGTGGCGCCGGAGTACAAGTACAGTTATGGACGCCAGAACTGGTTTCCCTATGCCGCCGAGGAACACACGGCCATCCGGGAGAACGTCGGCTTCTACGACCTAACGTCGCTGGCGAAGTTTCGCGTTTCTGGCGCGGATGCCGAAAACCTGTTGCAGCGCTTGTGCTGTGCCAACGTGGCGGGGCCCGCCGGAACGCTTGTCTATACGCAATGGCTCAACGAGCGTGGCGGGATCGAAGCCGACCTGTCAGTTGCCAAGATTGCCGAAACACATTTCCTGATCACCACGTCCTGCGGGAGCCATGTCAAAGACTGGTCCTGGCTCATGAACCACATTGAGGACGGCAGTAATGTCCAGGTGGAAGATATCACCGATGACTTTGGTGTTTTGGCACTGCAGGGTCCCAATTCGCGTGCTGTCCTTCAGAAACTGACGAAGGACGACGTGTCGAACCGCGCATTTCCCTTCGGTACGGGACGATGGATGACAGCTGGCGGGGCAAGGGTCTGGGCCCAGCGCATCTCCTATGTCGGTGAGCTTGGGTGGGAAATCTACATTCCGCGTGCCGACGCCGCGCAGTTTCTCGATGCGCTCCTTGCGGCGGGCAAGGAGTTTTCGATGCGGCCGGTGGGCATGCATGTCGTCGATGCGCTTCGCATGGAGAAGGGCTTTCGACACTGGGGCCACGACATCGTTTATGAGGACAATCTCGTGGACTCAGGCCTCGCCTTTACGGCGAAGCCGGACAAGAATGTTGCCTTCATCGGCCGGGATGCGTTCCTGAAGCAGAAAGCAGGCGGGACCAGCAAGAAGCGCATGCTCTGTTTCCTCCTTGAAGATCCGGAGCCTTTGCTCTTCCACAACGAGCCCGTGCTGATGGATGGCAGGCCAGTTGGATATCTTACATCCGGCAACTATGCCCATCATCTCGGTGCGGCCATTGGCATGGGTTATGTGAGTGCCGACGAGCCACTGACGCCGGAGTTCATCGCGGCGCGGAGGTTCGCTATTCAGGTCAACGGCACAGCGCAGCCTGCCAAAGCGAGCCTGAAGCCCTTCTATGATCCAAGATCCGAACGCATGCGCGGTTAGGCAGGAGAGATGTTGATGAAGAACCCGTTCTCACTCGATGGCAAGGTCGTGCTCGTCACAGGATCCACGCGTGGCCTTGGCTGGGCTTCGGCGCAAGCCGCGGCTGCTGCCGGAGCGACAGTGATCCTGCACGGCCGCACGGAAGACTCCGGCAAGGCGCGCAAGGCCGAGCTGGAAGCCCAGGGCTTGAAGGCAGATTATATTGCTTTTGAAATGGCGGATCATGCGGCGGTCGCTGCTGTAGTTCCTGAAATCGTCAAGCGCCATGGCAGCATCTGGGGTGTGGTCAATAACGCCGGCATGTTGCTGCACAACGCACTGGCGGACGAAACGCCTGAGACCTACGAGCGCATCATGGCGGTTCACATGGTGGCGCCCTTCATCCTGACGCAGGCCGCGGTCGCCGCAATGAAGAAGACCGAGGGGCCGGATCGTGGGCGCATCGTGAACATCTCGTCCATCGCCTTCTCCAGCCCGCGCGCCGGTATCTGCAATTATACCGCTGCCAAGGGCGCCGTTGTCGGCTTCACCCGGGCGGCTTCGGCGGAGCTCGGCGGCTCCGGCATTCGCGTGAACGCCATTGCGCCCGGCTATTTCGTCACGGACCTCAATAAGGAGCGCCTGAAGGACGAGGCCTTCGCAGGCAAGATCAAGGGGCGGACGCCGGCGGGGCGCTGGGGTGACCCTTCCGAACTGGGAGGCCCAGTGGTGTTCCTGCTGTCGCCCGCCTCATCCTACGTCAATGGTCAATTGCTGTATGTGGACGGAGGTATGAGTCACTACCTCCACACGATGTAACGGAGAACGAAGATGCCAGGCCGATTGGAAGGGAAGTCGATCGTTGTCACGGGTGCCGGGTCGATCGGGCCGGGCTGGGGCAATGGCAAGGCCGCAGCGGTTCTGTTTGCACGCGAGGGTGCCAATGTGTTGGCGGTCGACATGAAGATGTCGGCGGCAGAGGAAACGGTGGCCATCATCAGAGCAGAGGGCGGGCAAGCCCGAGCTTTCGCAGGAAACGTGACGGACGAGAATTCCGTGATGGACATGATGGAGGTATGCATCCGGGATTACGGACGCATCGATGTCCTGCACAATAACGTCGGCATCCTGAAGGCCGGTGATCCCATCGACACGACCGTGGCGGACTGGGACCTGGTGATTAACGTCAATACCAAGGCCTTCTTCCTGCCTTGCAAATACGCGCTGCCTCACATGCTGGAGCAGGGCAAGGGTTCGATTATCAACATTTCGACGATTTCGGGTTTTCGCAATCTTGGGGCGCCCTACATTGCTTACAACACGTCGAAGGGCTCAGCAGTGTCCTTCACCCGAACGCTTGCAGCCACCTATGCAGCAAGGGGCATCCGCGCCAATTCCATCCTTCCCGGCATCATCGACACGCCCATGGCAAGAGATGCCACCATCCAGAACAGCGGCAAGAAGGAAGAGGACATCGACTTTGAGGCTTTGGCCAAGACACGCGCTGCACGCGTTCCCATGAAGCGCACCGGAACGGCCTGGGATATCGCCAAGGCCGCTCTGTTCCTGGCGAGCGATGACTCGGACTATATCACGGGTTCGGAAATCTATGTGGACGGCGGGCTGAACTGCACAGCTTGAGAGTGGATACTGGACGATGGCGAAAAATCAACCGGCAACACTGGATGTCGTCGACGTGCATGTCGGTGGCGACGTTCACAGGATTGTCCTGGGCGGCATCAAGCCATTGCCGGGTGCCACGGTTCTCGATCAGATGAAACATCTGAAAGCAGAGGGAGATGGATTGCGGAAAATCCTGCTTCATGAGCCGCGCGGTGGCCATCCTTCGCTGTTCGCCGATCTCGTCGTTCCGCCTACCGACCCCAGGGCCGACGCGGGCTTCATCATCATGGAATTGATGGGGTACCCATTGATCTCCGGCACAAACACCATGAGTACGGCAATCGCGCTGCTGGAGACCGGGCGCATTCCGATGTGTGACGGCGTTTGTCCCGTCACGCTGGAGGCGCCAGGGGGTCTGATACAGGTGAAAGCCGACTGTAAGGATGGCAAGGTCACCAGCGTGACCTACGAGGCACAGACACCATCATTCGTCGCGCACAAGGACGTGCAAGCCGAGGTGCCTGGCTGGGGTCAGGTGAAATTTGATGTGGTCTGGACTGGCGCCTTCTATCCTATCATTGACGCTTCCGCCTTGGGAATTGCCCTCATCAGCAGTGAGGAAGAGGAGATCGTTCGCTTCGCCAAAGCCTTTGTGCCGGCGGCGCGCCAGGTTTGTCATCCCATACATCCGGAATTTGGGGACGAAGGGCCGTTGTCTTTTGCCGTCCTCGCCAGTCCTCTCGGAGGCAGTGCCAGTACGGGTTGGGAACGCCGCGTCTGCTGTTACGAGTTTCCGCGAATGAGCGTCTGCCGGTGCCCTGCAGGGGTACCCAGCACAGCCGCCGCTGTACAACTCCTGAATCAGGATAGGCTTTCAGTCGGGGACACGTTGCGCACAATTTCGGTTTTTGACACCGACCTCCGTGCAAAGATTACCGAAACAGAAGACTATCATGGCTACAAAGGCGCGCGTGCCGCGGTGACAGGAACCGGTTACATCACCATGCGCTCGCAACTTGTCGTTGATTTCCGCGATCCGCTGACACCACGAGACGGCTTGCAAGAACTGATGGGCCATTGAGCCCACTTTGGAATTCGAGTGCTAGCAAACTAGGCTCAGGACCTATTAAGC
>JAGRLX010000162.1 GCA_020441605.1 Alphaproteobacteria bacterium | reverse complement strand
TACCTCTGCATCGGGCCGGAATTGCGTTAGAGCGGAATCCGATCAGGTTGCATCGTATCCCGCGGGTTTGAAGTAGTTCCTGCATTCGGCGGGAGTGAACAGGTCGATGACGCGTCCGATTGCGGTCCACAGGCCGTCGATGGTCCGCTCTGCAGCCTTGCGCAGATGAGCCTTGAGCTTCGAGAAGCCGTTCTCGATCGGGTTGAAGTCGGGGCTGTAGGGCGGCAGGAATAGCAGCGTTGCGCCGGCGGACTCGATCGTTTCACGCACCCTCGGCCCCTTGTGACTGGAGAGGTTGTCCTTGATCACGATATCACCCGGCTCAAGTTCGGGCACGAGCACCTTGTCGACATAAGTCTCGAAGGCGGTGCGGTGGATCGGCCCGTCCAGCACGAAGGGCGCGGTGATGCCGCGGCTGCGCAGTCCGGCGACGAAGGTGGTCGTCGAACCAGCTGGACGGTTCGAAGAACCTCTGGTTTTGAGCGGTGGTTTATGATTCCGTCCCCTTTCGCGGTTTTGGGGATTTGACATGGATCAGCCGGGTTTCTTTGACATTGATGAGCGGCTGTCTCGTCTGAGCGGGCTCGGCGATCAGCTTGAAGCGTTTTCGCGAGCCGTCGATTTCGAGTTGTTCCGGCAAGAGCTTGATGCGGCGCTCTCCTACAGCGACGGGAGCAAAGGCGGGCGTCCGCCCGTCGATCCGGTGATGATGTTCAAGATCCTTTTGATCCAGACGATCAACACGCTGTCGGACGAGCGCACCGAGTATCTGATCAATGACCGGCTCTCGTTCATGCGTTTCCTCGGGCTCGGGCTTTCGGATCGTGTGCCTGATGCAAAGACGATATGGCTGTTCCGGGAGCGGCTGACGAAGGCCGGCTCGATCGGCCCGCTGTTCGAGCGCTTCGATGCGATGCTGCGTGACGGCGGGTACATCCCGATGTCCGGTCAGATCGTCGACGCCTCGCTGGTCGCCGCTCCGCGTCAGCGCAATACGAAGGTGGAGAAAGCCGACATCAAGGCTGGCAAGATACCGGAAGCCTGGAAGGACAGGCCCGCGAAGTTGCGGCACAAGGACCGCGACGCGCGCTGGACGGTCAAGTTCACGAAGGCCAAGCCGCAGGAGGATGGCACTGTGCCGGCCGTCGATCTCGCCATTCCGGCCTTCGGCTACAAAAACCACATCTCCATCGATCGTCGCTTCCGTCTGATACGGCGCTGGAAGGCGACGAATGCGAGTGCGCATGATGGAGCCCGGCTACGCGAGGGACTTCTGGATCGCAGTAGTACGGGTTCCGCAGTGTGGGCCGACACCGCATATCGGTCGGCCGCGAACGAAGCCTTCATGGACAAGAACGGCTTCGTCTCGAAGGTCCACCACAAGAAGCCACCGCACCGGGAGATGCCTGTGCCGACCCGGCGCGCCAACGCCGGCAAGTCCGTGATCCGCTCCCGCGTCGAGCATGTGTTCGCCGACCAGAAATCCCGAATGGGCCTGTTCATGCGCACCGTCGGCATCAAGCGCGCCGAGATGAAGATCGGCATGGCCAATCTCGTCTACAATATCAGACGCTTCATCTATCTCGAGCAGATCGGCGCCGTCTGAAGCGCACTGCATACCCCATTGGCGTCTTGCCCGGGACGAGTTCCCAACAAAAGCCGACGCAAAAAGCGCCGGATTGTCAGAAACGCATCATTCTGCCGTCAACACGTAGTTCTTCGATCCGTCCAGCTGCGCCGCATCAAGCAAAGCCATGCTAAGGTTTGACTTGCAGACAAATATGGTCTACCAATTTGGCATACAATTACAACCGCAGTCCGCAACCTTTAGGCAATTCTGGATCTGCGTGCATAGTCTGGGAGGGCAAGTCGAATGAGCGTATGTGCGCTGGGTTCTTGATCGCGAGCGATTGGGAAGGGGCTCTGCAGATCTCCTAGCGTCGATGCTCGTTGTGCATGACCTGCACTGAGCAAAATCCCTGCGGGTTCGCTGCTCATCTCGATACTTTGTCGTCCTCATCATTGGTCGGAGCGTGTGTTCCGTGGTTCATTACGCATCAGGGCGGTTAGAGCAAATTACGTTGTTTGCTTCATAAGACTTTTTCCAATGATTGGAGGCGTCGTTGTCTAGGTATGACTATATTGTAGTGGGCGCAGGATCAGCGGGATGTGTACTGGCTGAGCGTCTAAGTGAGGACCCCAATGTAAAGGTACTGCTCGTCGAAGCAGGCGCGCCGCCCTCGGTGTTCATAAACATGCCAGCTGGGATTCGTGTTCTCTACAACAGTGCCAAATACAACTGGCGTTTCTGGACTGAACCGCAGCAGTATCTGAACAACCGCAAGATATTCATCCCACGCGGTCGCGCGATCGGCGGCTCCTCAGCGATCAATTCCATGATTGCAATGCGTTGCAACCCCGCCGACTATGATGGTTGGGCCGCCCAGTGTATGCCGCAATGGACTTTCGAGGCGATGCGCCCCTATTTCCACAAACTGGAAAACGCGACGCAAGTAACAAACGGCAGGGATCCGGATCGTGGCTATTCGGGCCCGATCGCACTTTCATATGGACCAATACGGGAACCGGGGAGCGCGCTGATTGAAAGTGCCGTCAACGCCGGCCTCCCAAGAAACCAGGGTTTCAATGGTCCATCTCAGGTTGGCGCCGGCTTTTACGAACTCACTATTGCAAACGGCAAGAGGTCAGGCGCATTCAAATATCTCGATCTGGCGAAGGGACGTGGCAATCTGACGATCATGGCCAAAACTGCGGTGCGCCGGATCCATGTTGAGGGAATGCGCGCTCGGGGTATTGTGATCGGCTACAAAGGCCGTGAGACGACGTTGTTTGCAGACCGGGAAGTGTTGCTCGCCGCCGGCGCTATTAAGTCGCCGCAGCTATTGATGTTGTCCGGCATCGGGCCCGCCGACCATCTTGGTTCGTTTGGCGTTCGTCAAGTTCTTGATCAACCCAATGTCGGCGAGAATCTGCAGGACCATCTCGATTGTGCTATTCGGTTCGAGGCGGTGAAACCAACAACGTTGACGCCCTATCTCGGGATTATCCGAGGCGGGCTCGCAGGCCTCCACTACATTTTGACTGGCGGTGGCGGTCCGGGGGCCTCGAACGGCGTGGAAACAGGTGTATTTTGGGGGCCGGATCGCTTGTCCTCAATTCCAGAATGGCAGGCCCATTACATCGACGTCCTGCGCAATGCACCAAACGAAGACAGTGTGGCTCACGGCTTCGCTGTTCGAGTTTGTCAGTTGCGCCCGGCCAGTCGTGGAAATGTCAGGCTGCGAAATGCCAACCCGGCTGACGATCCGTTGATCGACCCTCGCTTCGCTTCGGAGAGCAGCGATCTTGTTAGTCTGCGCAACGGCATTTCAGAAATGTGCGACATCACCAGGCTAAAGCCGTTTGCCGACCTATGCAAACGTACATTTGATCCTGAGGCATTTGCAGGTGGCGCGACATTGGAAGCCTGGCTGCGCAATAAGGCGGAGACGATTTATCACCCCGTCGGCACCTGTCGCATGGGCAACGACAAGGACGCTGTCGTTGACCCCAATTTGAGGGTCCGAGGAATTGAGAGCCTGAGAGTAATTGATGGCTCGATCATGCCAACGCTGGTGGGTGGCAATCCCAATCTACCGATTATGGCGATGGCAGAAAAGATCTCGGAGCACATTAGGTATGGCGATACGTCCTTGCATGCGCGTTTGGCAAACCAGAAGCTGGCCGGCGGAACAAGCGCCGGGTAGCTTGGCTCGAAACAGGTATCTTATCCAGGGAGCAAAAACCAGTGACATGTTTCGTACCTGAAGTCGGGCGAAGCTAAGAACACGTCGGAGAACTGGGCTCAGCAAGCAAACATACGTCGGCAGCGGATGTTCGATTTCTGAAACCCTTGCCACTTGCTTCACACGCTCAGACTTCATCGACCGGCCGGAAAC
Organism: Alphaproteobacteria bacterium; assembly: GCA_020441605.1. Next base: position 1,398 of record JAGRLX010000162.1, on the reverse strand, counting down.
TTAAAGTATATATCTAATACTTTTATGAGGCGGCTAAGTGTTTCATTGTTATATATCTGTGTAAGCGATAATCTCTGTTTCAGAGAAAGTGGAATAAATGGCTAAGCTTGTACTTGAAGACGTCCGCAAACTATTCGGCTCTCTGACAGTGGTGCATGGCGTCAACCTGACAGTGGAAGATGGTGAGTTTGTCGCCTTTCTCGGTCCATCCGGATGTGGCAAGTCGACAACACTGCGTATGGTGGCAGGGCTTGAACATGTCACGTCAGGGCGCATATTCATCGGTGACCGCGACGTGACACGGCTTCAGCCGGCCGACCGCAATATCGGCATGGTGTTCCAGAATTACGCCCTCTACCCTCACAAAACCGTACGAGAGAATCTTGGCTTCAGCCTGAAGGTGCGCGGCACCTCTAAGTCCGTGATCGACACCAAGGTCAATGAAGTCGCCAGAATGCTGAATCTTGAGCCGCTGCTGGAGCGCAAGCCTAAACAGCTTTCCGGCGGGCAAATGCAACGCGTTGCATTGGGACGTACCTTGGTCAGAGAGGCCAATGTCTTTCTGCTCGACGAACCGCTATCCAATCTCGATGCCAAGCTCCGTGCCCATATGCGCATCGAGTTGTCGCAACTTCATCGCACCGTCGGCAAAACCATGGTCTATGTCACCCACGATCAGGTCGAAGCCATGACTATGGCAGACAAGGTCGTAGTGATGCGTGACGGATATGTCGAACAGGTCGGATCTCCTCTGGAAATCTTCGATCGCCCTGCAACAAAGTTTGTTGCAGGTTTTGTCGGCTCGCCGGAGATGAATTTCGTGAAAGGCGAAGCACTAAACGGTAGCGTGAAGATCGGCTCGGTGGTTGTGGGAGAAAAACTCGAAAGCCACCAGGACGGGCCGATTCATATAGGTGTGCGGCCCGACCATATCGAGATTGGAACGGGCGGCAATCTCGAGTTTGTCGTTGACGTAACAGAACAGCTTGGCACCACAACGCTTCTCGTTGGTTCGATCGAGGGCCAGCCAGTTCAGATCAGTTCGGCGCGCCTTGAGGCCAAGTATGGCGACCGCATCCCCATCCGCCTTAAGCCGTCGACGCTGCACGTTTTCGACACGCAGACCGGCAAGCGCCTAGGAGGCTGAGAAGTGCGTGCGAAAAAGCAACCTGATGCGGTGGACGGCTCTCCCACATCTAACTCTAGACTGACGTGCCCCCTTTGAACCGGACCGTTTTTGGCTGGAATTTTCCACTTATGATCCCTGGATGGGGAGAAGGAGAGTTCCATGAAGGCATCGAAGTTCTCGGAGGCGCAGATCGCGTTTGTGCTGAAGCAGGCTGAAGACGGAACGGCGGTCGGTGAGGTCTGTCGAAAGGCGGGAATCTCTGAGGCGAC
>JAGRLX010000161.1 GCA_020441605.1 Alphaproteobacteria bacterium | reverse complement strand
AGCACGCGCGAGCGCGCCCAATAGGCATCGGTGCCGTCCTCGAAAATGATGTAGATGAACGACACGCCAAAGAACGAAAAGCCTCGCACCACCTTGGATTTGGGTACGCTGAGGAGCGATGTGGTCAGCGGATAGGTAACCTGGTCTTCGACAACCTGGGGCGCCTGTCCGGAATACTCCGTGTAGACGATCACTTGCGTGTCCGACAGATCGGGGATCGCATCCAGTGGCGTCGTCACAACGGCATAGGCACCGGCTAGCGACAGAAACAGCGTCCCTATGAGGACGAGAACCATATTGCGGGCCGACCATTCGATGATCTTGCCGATCATGGCGCAACCTCCCCGGTGGCGGTGAGCGCTGTCAAGGCGGCCTGCAAGTTGCTTTCGGCATCGATCAGAAAGTTGGCGCGCGTAACGACCAGCTGGCCCTCGGACAGGCCTTCGAGCACTTCCACAAAACCCGCGCCACGGCGGCCAAGCTTCACTTCCGCCGGCTTGAACTTGCCGTCCGCGACCTGCACGATGGCGACCTGACGGTTACCGCTGTCGATGATGGCGGAGGCCGGAACGGCGATAACTTCTCGAGATCGCGCAGTGTCAATCACCACATCCGCAAACATGCCGTGGAGCAGCTTGTGGCCGGGATTGGGCAACTCGATGCGAACCGAGGCGGTGCGCGTTTCCGCATTGAGTTCTGGAAGGATGAATGCCACATCGCCGGTGAACGTCTGACCCGGGAATGCCCGCACGGAGATCGTTGCCTTGTCACCCGTCTCGATCCGGCCAACTTCCTGCTCCGGGACATCGGCAATGACCCACACCCACGACACATCAGCCAGCCGGTAGAGTTCATCGCCAGGCATCGTACGCGCACCGACCACGACGTTTTTCTTCATCAGCACGCCATCGACCGGCGACAGCCAGTCGAGCAACGGCGACAGTTCGCCTTTCAGCGGGATCGACTGGATGTAGCTTTCAGGCACACCGAGATTGAGCAGCCTTCGAGCGCCTGCCTGCTTCTGCCCGCTCGCTGCGGCAATCCGGTACTCGACCGCCGCCTGGAGAATCTGCGGGCTGTAGAACCGGAACAGCGGTTCGCCAGCCCTGACGTGCTGGCCGGTTGCACCAGCGTAGACTTCTTCGATAAACCCCTCAGCGCGAACGGTTATGGACTGCTCGCGGCGTTCGTCCAACTGGATCGAGCCGGGCACATGCAACGGTTCCTCCAGAACCCGCTTGGTGACAGGTTCCGTCTTGACCCCCGCGCGCTGGATTCTCTCGACACTGACCTTTATAACCGAAGGATCGGCCGCACCGCCCTCATCCTCGTAGACCGGGATGTAGTCCATCCCCATCGAATCCTTCTTGGGGACGGGTGATGTGTCGGGCAATCCCATGGGGTTGCGATAGTAGAGAACCTTGGGTTCTCCAGTGGAAGCCTGAGCTCCGCTCGCCTCCTCGTAAACAGGGATGTAATCCATCCCCATCGAGTCCTTTTTCGGAACGGGAGACGTGTCAGCGAGGCCCATGGGATTCCTGTAGAACAGGATCTTGGGCCCTCCGGCGTTGTCAGTAACCACGTTCCCTGTGATCTGAGACGCCAGGGCGTCGACGTGTGGCCGGAAGGTCGTGGCCGACAGGAAACCCGCGATGCCCCCAACGGCAATCAGCAGCAAAGTCAGAAAAAGTCGCGCGAATACACGCATGGCAAATACCTCGAAAATGCAGGGAGCGGCCCGCGCCCGAAGCGCGGGCACGGACGTCATGCTTCAGGAGGTCAAATGCGTGGAGGTCTTCGCAATGGCGGTGGCGCGAATGGCGACAAGGCCAAAGGTGGCGGTGACTTGATAACTGCGGCAGTGAACGCAAGGCCCTCGTTGCCGTCTTGAAGAGCAAATCCCGCAGCGCCGCCACACTTTGCTGAGCAAACTGCTGCGTCAGTGCAAGTCCGCATTGACTTTGAACTGTCGCAGCAAGTGGGCTTCTTCGGGCAAGTTTCGGTGCCCATTTCCATTGCCTGGGGGGCCAAAGACACCATAGCGGCCTGGGCAGGCGCCAACAGCAGGCCGATACTGATCAGCACAGTGATCAGAATGCGGCAGGTCTGCCATGGCATGGAGAAATTCATCGTGTCCGGATAGCTGCGGACCCACTCTCGGTCAAGTCACACCCGCGAGATCGCAATTTACCCCCTGGCGCTACAAGTCGCGCCTTTTGGCAGGATATGACCGTCCTTCAGTGGTTTTCAGCCGCCGATCCTGCGGGAAGCCCTCTAGCCTCATAAATCGATCAAGAGGCTGGTCTCAGCTTCCAAGAGAGCGGAAGCAGCCACAGCTAGTTCTGTGCAGAGCAAACCGCCTTCCACACCGCATTGTGCTCTTTCACCTGCCGGATCGTCTCGTCCGTGTCCTTCACCGACCAGCGGATTGGTTCGAACGCCGAGCAGGCCACGGCGTCAGTCCTTGCGGAACCCGTCGTCGTCGCGCAACCTGGAAGGATCAGAAGCGGCGTCAGCAGCAGCGCGGCGCGCAACGCGTGCCTTGGCGATAAGTTCGAGTGCATGGGTTGAAGCCTCGGCAATAGCCTCGGCCCGGCCAGCGCCACGCGCTTGAGCCTCGCGCGCCATGTTGAAGACGGCGGCAAGAACCTTCGCGAGCGCCGCCAGGGCCGAGATCCAGTTCATGCGATTTTCCTGGTGGCGACGACGCGGCCATAGATGGCCATGACGCTGCCGATGATGCCGCCGATGCCGGTGATGAGTTCGACGATCTGCGCCTGGTCCGCAGGCGTGATCGCATAGCCCCAGACGGCGGCCAGGCTGGCAACGAGCGCGATGAGACCGCCCCAGATCGTCCTGGAGGCGAAGACGGACTTCACGTCGTACATGGTGTTCTCCTGTGGAATGGCCCGGGAGCCGCCCGGGCGGCGGAAATCAACTGGTGCGAGCCGCAAATTCGCCGTGAAGGCAAAGGGCCGCTCGATCATATGCGGCGGCAGCGGCCTCGATCGTGTCGAAGCGGCCGAGGCGATGCTTCTTGCCGTCTGCGATAATTTCGGCGCGCCATCTGCCGGTGCAGCGGCAGAAATGGACCCCCTTGTGCCCGGACCTATTGGTTGAGGGCCGAGACATGTTCTTGTTGTTCTGGAACCGGGTGGCGGCGCGAAGATTTGCCCACGCGCAATTGAGCCTGTTCCTGTCAATGTGATCAACCAGTTCAACAGGCCACGACTCGGTCATCATGAGCCAGGCCACGCGATGCGCATAGTAGAGGCGGCCATCGCAATTGATTCTTCGATAGCCGTTGCTGCGATCGACGCATCCAGCTTCGCGGCCATTCATTCGCCAGCGGAAGATCCCGGATTCCGGGTCGTAATGAAGAAGCTCATTGGCACGGCGATAGGTGAGCGCGTCAGCCTTCATAGAGTTTGGCACCGCTCGCCCATTTCCGCCACGGATGAAGCTCCCAGTGCGGGGCATCGAAGAACTTCTCGTCGTCGCTCCGGCCATCCATGTCGAAATCACCGCCCCAACGGACCGGGATGTTCATGTCCCTGGCCAGCGGCAAGACGATCTCCTTCGCCAGTTTCACGAAGGGCTTGGTGTTATTCCAGTCGATGGGCTTCGGGCAGACATCGAGAGCAATGGCCGGGGACCAGTTGTGAGCGGACTGACCAAAGCGCGCCTTGCTGCGCCTGCTGCGATAGGCAAGCTCCTGAGCAGCACGTCCGCGCTGCGAGTCAAGGATGACAATGCCGGCGCGCTTGGCGACCTCATTGAACAGCTTCCGGAGCAATGGGTGGGCCTTGGCGAGGCGCTGAGCGCTCGCCTTATCAAGTGTGGGCATGGGTTCTCCTGAAAATGACAAAGCCCGCGCGAAGCGCGGGCCGGGTTGAAGGGGATGGATTGATGAGTGCGGTTAAGGACGTGGGCTGAACTTCATGTAGATGAGGCCGAGCACACCCACGACGATGATGCCGACGGCAGTCAGCAATCCGTGCCGGCGGACCGCCTGCATCGACTGCCGCCATTCGCGCAGGGACTGGAAGTCCTTCTGCATCTCGATCTTGGCCGCCGGGTTCGACACGTCGGCGCCGAGGCTGATCATCAGCTCGTGCACGGCCTCGCGGGCGGCGGTGCGGGCGATGTCGCGGATTTCGTCTTCGGTCATGCGATCCTCCTCAGATCAAGCAGGGTTCCGGCCTTGATCGTGATGCCGGACCCGGCGACTTCGCTTGCCACCTTGAGTTCGAGATCGCCGGAGGCAGTCACCGCGACGATGCCTTCAAGCACGACCAGCATGTCGGCGTTCGCCGTATCGACGCCCGCCATGGCCGACGACATGGCATTGATGGCGCGTTCAGCCTTGCCTTCGACGAGCTGACCTGCGTTCACAGCCGCCGTCTGATCGCCGATGCCGGTCGCCGCCGCGCCGCCCGTCGTCACCATGCGCGACTGCGAGACAAAGAAACTCACCGTGCCGCTGTGATTGACTGCCAGCCCGATGCCGGTTGCCGCAGCCGCCGACTGGTAGCGGATCATGTACTGGAAAGCCCAGGTGCCCGCGCCAACCCCGGTCGTGGTCATGACCGCCGCGGGCGCGGTTGCGGTGATGGCGGCGGCATCGGCGCCGAGCGCCTGCCAGGTGAGATCGGCTCCGGCAGCACCACTGGCCCCGGCGATGCGGGTGAGGATTCCCAGTATTCCCTTGACCTGATCGGCGGTGAGGTCCTCGGGATCGCCCGAGCCCGCCGTGACGCGGCCCTTGATCGTGCCTTGGGCCATGTCGGCAAGCTTGGCATTGGTGACGGCGTTACTGGCGATGCCGTTCGCGCCCACCGTGCCCCATGTTCCGTCGCCCCGGAGCAGCTGGGCGGATGTTCCACCGCCGGGCGCCAGTCCCTTGGCGGCGCCCGACATCGTATTGAGAAGTGCCGTCTGGGCGGCGGCATCCGCCGCCGTAAGCATTGCCCTTCCGGCCGCGGTGCTGTCGGAGATATCGACGGAGGCGACTGTCAGCCCGCTCCAGGCCGATCCACCCCAGCGGAGGTGGATGGCTTCCGCCTCGATCCAGGCGAGCCAGCCCGCCTGGGGCACAAGCTTCATCCAGGCGCCATCGACCCAATAGGCGATGTTCAGATCCCAGGCGGCCCAGGCGCCGGTAGCACCGGAGGCCACGATGTAGCGATCGCCATCGGCGGGGCTTCCGGGAGGTGCTGTCAGGGTGCGGGACTTCACCGACAACTGGACCAGCGCATCGATGAGCCGGACGGCCTCGTTATGCGTCACATGCTTCTGCGCCTGGTTGGCGTCGATATAGGGCAAATGCAGATGGGTGCTGTCATCCGGCATGGGCTATGAACCTCGGAAGGATCAGAAGTAGAGGGTTTCGAGTTTGCGAGCGCCGCGGCCGAACTGGGCAGAGAGCTGGTAGATGGCGACTTGCAGCGAATTGCCGGGCACTAACAGCGCACCCCAGTCGGCGATCTGCTGGGCGCCGGTGTAGACGACGTTGGCCGTGATCGACGCGAGCGTGCGTTTGATCGTTGCCCCGTCGAGGATATCGACTTCGTAGGACTCGGATTCCTCGAAGAGCGGAACTTCGATGGCCTCCCAGCTGTCGCCGGCCACCGCCCGGGTGCGGCGCTTCCACGAGATTGTGAGATCGCCAGGCGTTCGCGCGAACTTCCAGGGCTGACTCACATGGGCGGCAGAGTAAGGCCGGCGCCCGATGCCCTTCGGCATGAAGGCAAGCTGCACGTATGTTGGATCGGCCGGGTCTTTCGAGGCGGGACCGATCCGCCAGTTGTACGCAAGGTTGAGGTCGGTCGAGGCAATGCTCACGGGCGCCAAGGCGTCATCGAGCACGACCACACGCGATCCTACCGGGGCCGGTTTGCCAATGGCGACTTCCGTGCCGCGCTGGCCGCGCAGGAGACGTGTCAGCTTGTAGCGGTTCGTCGCGACAAGCTCGGCGTTGGCGAACTGGACGATCTCCCAGACGCCCGCCGACGACTCGATCGCCAGCGAGTTGTTCCCGGCGAAAAGATCGAGATCGCTGACACTCGCCAGCGTTCCCGACAGAAGATCGACATAAAGCTGATTGCCGAGATCGAAACGCGAGGCAGGACCGCCATAGAGGTCGAAGGATAGCGTTCCCATGCGGGCCGGGCGGCCGAGCATATCGAGCAGCGTGAAGCCGTCTTCCGTGGGGCTCCTGTAGACCGCGGCCTGCCCATACCACGGCGAGGCAAACACAGCTGCGAAGGGACGATGGTCCGGCACGTCCTCATCGAGAATGGGCAGGTCCATGAGCGCCACGACGGGCGGACCAAAGACCACGGGCTTCGGCAGGTTCGGCACGCGCTCCGGCCCCGGCCTTGCGCCGTAAATGACGGCATCGGTGCGCAGCGCCTCGACGATGCGCGCATCCTGATCGGCAATGGACGCCAGACGGAACTCCAGCTGCCGTCCGTCGTGCTCGATCAGCACCACATCGGCGGGATCGAACGCCAGGCGTGATGGCGGCAGCTGCAGCTTCGCCGTCTCCCTCTGGACCCAGGCTTCGATCAGCGACCGGCGGCAGCGCATGTCGGCTTCCGCACCGGCGGTGGCGATGGCGAAGGACTCGGACGTCACCCGCGCCGTGTCAACAGTGATACGGCGGGCCTCGACGGTCATGCCGCCATAGTCCTCGTCCATGCGGAGACACCGCCACTTGAGGGCGAGCGGCAGTTCGGTTTCCTGGGCACGGACCAGTTCGATGTCCTCGTCGGCACGGCTGCGGATCGCGAGATCGCCGGCGGTGATGGTGACAACGGGTGCTGTCCCGCGCGGCACGAAGCGGATCAGACCAGCGCTTTCGGTGGCGTCGAAGCCGTAGAAGCGGGCGAGCGGCTCGATCGAGCCCCTGGCACTTTCCAGCGCCGTGATGACGTAGCCCGGCACCGTGGCCGAAAGCTGCTCGGCGTCGATGTCGGCCTCGGCAAGCCCGCCGCGCACGCACAGCTCGCGCACCAGTGCGGAAAGGCTCGACGCACCGAGCCTGCCGGTAAGCCAGTGGCCGAATTGCCAGTTTTGATAATCGCCCCACACGTCCGAGCGGCCGGGAAAGGCCGGATAGGGTCTGGCGTCCCAGCACCACACCGCCAGCTCGTCCAGGTCGAGCATGGGGCCGCCATAGAGGCCGCCCGCCGGATTGTTGGCGTTCCAGTAGTGGTGCAGCGCTTCGAGGAAGCGGCGCTGTATCGCATCGTCGCGGTTGCCCTTCGAGTAATACGGATACTGGCTTTCCGACGACTTGGGATCGACGAAGACGTTGGGCTGGTTGGCGCCCTTGTCTACCGCCGGGCACCCGGCTTCGGTGAAGCGGATGGGTTTCGACTTTGGAACCCACCCCGTGCTTGCCGCACTGCTGGCATCAAGGCGCACCACGTCGCCGCCAACGAACGTGATAGTCTGTCCGGCGGTGCCGCTATTGGGACCAATCTGCACCGCGAGCGCGGCCGCAGCACCTGTGATCACGTCGATCTGGGCGCGCCAATATCCGCCGCCCAGGTCGGCCTCGATGAAATTGGAATAGGTGAAGCCGGAATTCGTGTAAGAGGGCACCGCGCCGATGGCGCCGGATATCTCCAGCGAGTTCCCGGAGCACGCCAGCCGCAGATATCTCTTGCCGCTGGTCCCGGCCTTGAACAGCCAGGTCACCCGGTAAGAACCCGACGCGATGACCGCCGCCGTGCTCCGCGCGACGCGATGCAACGCGCCGCCGCCCGAGGCTACATCGGCGGCCAAGGTGAAATAGTTGAGATGGGTGCCGCCGATGCCGGTTTTCGTCGCCCCCGTGGCCGTCCAGTTGGCGCTTTGAGGGTTATCGGAATCCGGCAGAAGGTTGTTCTGCTTCCCGCCCGGCCGGTCGTAATGGACGTTCGACCACCAGTCGCGAATATCCTTGAAGCGGAAGACCCAGGGCTTGCCATAGGTACCGTCGGTGATCGTCGTCCGAACCTGGGCATCGCGATCGGCCTGGCTCGCATAGTACCAGTCGAAACCTTCACCGCCCTCGATATTGGCTTCGAGGTAATCACGCTCGTAGATCGACCGCCAGCCGGCAAGTGCGTCGGCATGGGCAAAGCCGTCGCGCCAGTCGGCCAGCGGCATGTAGTTGTCGATCCCCACGAAATCGACATTGGCATCGGCCCACAGGGGATCGAGATGGAAGAACACGTCGCCCGATCCGTCCTGGGGCTGGTGCCCGAAATATTCCGACCAGTCGGCGGCGTAGCCAACTTTCACACTGATGCCGAGGATCGCCTTCACGTCGGCGGCGAGAGTCTTGAGCTTGACAACCGCCGGATAGGTTGAAGCATCCGACCGCACCTGCGTGAGCCCACGCAGTTCCGAACCGATGAGGAAGGCATCGACGGCGCCAGGATCGGCGGCGTTGATGGCGGCGCAAAGCTTGGCATAGTGCAGCACCATGCGGCGGTAGCCCCAGTCGCTGCCGCCGGTCCATGTGACCGTCGTGCCCGTCACCGCGAAATCCGTCGCTTGCGCCGCACCAAAGAAAGCATCGACCTGCGATGATGCGGCAGGGGTCTTGTCGACGCTGCCCGCGAACCCTGCCGCCGGCGAACAGGTGATACGCCCGCGCCAGGGATATCTGGCCTGACCGATGGTGCCCGCATTGTCGGACCAGGGATTGGGCAGCGCGTTGCCTTCCGGCACATCCATCAAGAGGAACGGATAGAAGGTGACCCGAAGCCCGCGGGCCTTCAATTCCCGGATCGCCTCGACCACCGCGAAGTCGGCTGGAGTGCCGCCAAATGCCGGTTCCCCGGAAACCTGGCTGATGAGATGGCCATTGGCGCGCGCGACTCCGTTGACGCTCCATGTCCTGGGCGTTGTCGATTTGGTCAGGGTCTCGACACCCGGCTGTATGAGGCACTGGCCGCAACGTAGATCATTGCCGAACCAGGAGACCACCAGGGACACGGATTCGAGATTGGGGGCGGCCGCTTCCAGCTGATCGAGGGAAACCAGAAGGTCGGGCCGCCCGTCGGTCGAATTGACGTTCTCCGGCGTGGTGGTGCCGCTGGAACTCCGCAGGATTTTCTCGGTCGAATAGACGAACTCACCTGCCGCCGGAATGAGCGCTACCGCCTTGACCACCTGCTCGACGCCCGCTGGATCGTCGATGAGACGGAACACCTCGAAGGACAATTGCGGAATGCGGTTGCCGAATTTTTCCAGCGGCAGGTCTTCGAACACAATGTAGGCGACGCCACGGTAGGCGGGCGCGTTGCCGGCACCCATGAGGCTCTCGATGAGGGGGTCGGCCACTTGGGTCTCGGTTCCCTTATGGACGCGCCAGACCACTCCTTCGATGTCGAAGGGTTTGCCGTCGGTCCAGATGCGTCCGATCCCGGCAATCGGTCCTTCGCACAGGGCGACCGCGAAGGAGGCGAAGTAGAGATACTCCGTGGTCTTGGTCCTGCCGCCGCCTCCCCCTTTGCCGCCGCCTGACTTCCGGGTTTGCTTCTCCTCCCGGAAGTCGGTCGCCCAGATGATGTTGCCGCCCACCCGCATGCGGCCATGGACGCGCGGGATGACGATCCCCTCGGTGGCGGTCGTGACCCGGATGTTGTCGAGCCGGGGGCCTTCAATGCGTTGGGTTGGCGTGAGCGCCGCCACGAGACGGCTGTCGATCACGGCGCCGATGGCGGAACCGATTGCGGCACCGGCGGGGCCGCCAATGGCGCCACCCACCACGCTTAACACGACAGAGGCCATGGATCAGGGGTTTCCAGCAGGAAAAAGGAAGGCGAAGGCCGCCCGGCGAGCCCACGCGGTGTCATAGGGAACGGCGATCACGCCGCGGCGTTCGATGGCATGGATGACGGCGCCGTCGTCCACAAGAACGCCGCAGTGCTTGGCCGGACCGCCGCGCTTCATGCGGAAGAGCACGAGCGCGCCGGGACTGGCGGTTGCCGGATCGAACTCGATCATGAAGGGCCGCACGAAGGAGGCGAAAGTCTCACGCGCGCCCACTTCACCCCAGTCGCGGGAGTAAGGCGGCGGCATTGTGGGCTCGTCGCCCACCACTTCGCGCCAGATGCCACGGGCGAGCCCGGCACAATCGCAGCCCACGCCCTTCACGCTTGCCTGGTCGTGATAGGGGGTGCCCAGCCACGAGCGCGCAACACTGATCACCCGCACCGGATCGGCGGCGGTCCCTGAAGCCGAAATCATCATGATGTTCAGAGTGGCTCGCCGGTATTGCCGTCGCCCCTGTTGGCGTAGCGGAGAATGGTGTCGTCGCCCGGCATGTACGGAAACCCCCGGAAGTTCACGCCGTTGGCGAACTTTGCCTTGCAGGTGGCAAACTGCTTGTCACAGCCCGCGCGGATGATGAAGCCATCGCCCACCGTGATCGAACGAACCGGCGCCTCGAACAGTTCAATCGAAACGCCGCCGCCCGACACAACGTGGCGCGCGATCTCGGCCTTGCGCCCGGCGTTCACGCCGCTCGTCCATTCGACGAGGCCCAGATCGAACCAGCTCGAGGCGAAACTCGACAGTCCCGTCGCCGTAAATGTTCGGTCGGCACTGACGGCGGCGATCGCTCCGGTCCCCTTGTGGGCGGCGGCTTCAAGATTCACGCCGCAGCGCGCATCACCCAATGCCGCGTCGCAGTAGTACTGGAAGGTGCGGCCCACGGTCTGGTTCAGGACATGGGCGAGCGAGCGGACTTCGGCCACGAAGGCGGCCTTGCCCCTTCTCACCTGCCCGATGTTGCCACGGCGCATGAGGATACGCTGCGAGACATCGGCCCAGTTGACCCGCCAGATCTCGATCCTGGCATTGTCCCAGCGGCCATCGAGAATGTCGGTCTCGGTGATGCGGTCGGAGGACAGCACGCCTTCCGCATCCTGGGCATCGACCGACAGGTCGGAATGGCCACGGAGTTCCGACGCGGCGAATCCTGAGTCCGGTTCATAGATCACGCCCGCCAGGGTGAGCGGGCGGTCATGATCGGTGAAGCCGAAGATCACATTGTCGGCGCGCTCGATCTTCCAGCACCAGCACAGCGTGGTGGCGCCTGTGTCGAGATGCGCCTGCAGACCTGCGGATACCGCCTTCACAGCCTGATCTCCACCAGCGGAATAGAGGTGATGGAGCCCAGGCGTTCAATATCGAGCGTCACATCGAGCAGATCACTGTCAAAGCGCACCGGCACGTCGAACTCGAAGCCCGCAGTTACTGAAGCACCATTGGCGGGCGGCGTCGCGAAGGACACAATGCCGGTCGTCATATCAGCCGTCCAGCCCGATGATTGCGGCACGCCGCCGACCGCCACGAGCGTAGTTCCGGCGACGGGCTTGTTGACCGCCCGCACATAGGATTGCAGACCCGAAGCGTAGGTCTTGACCAGTTGAAACGCCGTCACCGTGCCATTGCCCTGGCCGATCAACTGGTCAGTGGCAGCTGGCATTGCCGACGGCAGACACGACTTGTAGTCCGACCAGTCCTTCCAGCGGAAGCCGCGCAGTCGCCCTGAACGCGCTTCGAAAAAGGCCACCACAGCTGCCAGATCGTCGGCCCTGCGGATGCCATAGGAGGCATCATAGCGGCGACGCGATCCAGCCCATGGGCTGTTG
>JAGRLX010000160.1 GCA_020441605.1 Alphaproteobacteria bacterium | reverse complement strand
GATGGGGTCCTGCTCATGACGGTGAGCCTGGATGGGGTGGATGGCAGGCCCGCGGGCTTGGGGTAACGTGCCTCAGGCGCTCGGGGGCGGGCCGGGCAACCCCCGGGATACTATGGTCCCGGCGCCCCAAAAGGGCAGTTAGGCAGTCCCATGGATAGGACAGGGCCGAAGTGTTCCCGGTTTGCGAAGAAGTCCTGCCGGAGCGGGCGCTGTCGGGCGCTCACCGCTGGTCCCACCGGATCAGCACACTGCGCCGGGCCGCGCCCGCGCCTCCCTTCACGCAAGCGAAGGGAGATTCCTCACCCGGAGGGGCAAACGCCACCCTCCTCAAGGATCAATCACGTCCGCTGTTTGACAATCGAATCCGAACCGACTCACACACGCTCGGCCAGGCGCGCGATCCGCTTGCAGGCTTGGGTGATCTGCTTTTCGTCCACGGTCAGGGCCACGCGCAGATGGCCGGTGCCGCCCGCCCCGAAGCTTTCGCCCGGCATGGTGACCACGCCTTCCTCCTCCAGCAGCTTCCAGGCGAAGGTTTCGCCGGTGAGGCCAGTCTTGCGCACATCGACCATGACGAACATGCCGCCTTCCGGCATGCGGGCCGAGACCTTCCTGGAGCCCTTCAGCCCTGCCACCAGGGCGCGGGCCCGGCGTTCATAGGCCTCCTTCATGGCATCCACTTCCGGAAAGTGCGTGTCGAGGGCGAAGGCCGTGGCGTCCTCGAGGAAAGGCTGCGAGCCGAACAGCATGGTTTCGCTGATCGGCAGGGCGCGCGCGCAGAATTCCTCGGCAGCGGCGATCCAGCCGCAGCGGAACCCAGGAATGGCGTGCGACTTGGAAATCGACGAGACCACTACCGTCCGCTTCTCGAGTCCGGCCACATCGAATGGCGAGGCGAAGACGTGATTGCCATAGATGAGCGTCGCGTAGACCTCGTCGCAGACGATCCACAGGTCGTGCGCCTCGCACACCTTGCCGATCCTCTCGATCTCGGCGCGGGTGAAGACCGCACCGGTGGGATTGCTCGGGGTGTTCATCAGCAGCACGCGCGAGCGGGGTGTCACATGCGCTTCGATCTGTTCGGCCTTGAGATGAAAGCCGTGATCGGGATCGACCGCCACCGGCACCGGCACGCCGCCCGCCGCGGCGATCACGCCCTCATAGGTGGCGTAATAGGGATCGGGCATCAGTACCTCGTCGCCCAGCTCGACCAGCGTCATCATGGCTACGAAGAGGGCGGTCTGGGTGCCGGGCAGGAACAGGAACTGGTTGGTCGAGATTGTGCGGCCGGTGCGCCGGGTGTAGAGGCGCGACAGCGCCCGCAGCACATCTGATTCGCCGCGGCCATTGGAATAGCGCGTGCGGCCCGCCCGCATCTGGCGGTCGGCCACATCGAAGATGGCGGCAGGCGGCGGGGCATCGGGTTCGCCGATCGAGAGGAAGATCAGTGGTTCGCCCAGGTCGGCCCGGCGGCGGCCCTCGATGTGTACCGCCCATTTTTCCGAGCCCAATCCCGCCAGCCGTTCCGTTATCTTTGCAAACCGCATGAATCACCCGTTCCTTCCTGCGGGCCTGTTACAAGGTTTCGGCAGAGATTTCACCCTCGGCTGAAATGCGAAGCGCTGATGCGGCGGACAGGCTTACCCACTCCGCCGCCGAAACGGCGAGAATGGCGCAGTGGCGGCCATAGAGAATGGCGGCGACCTCGGCGCCGACCGCCAGATTGATGTCGGGTACCGCCAGAATGATCGCCGCAGGCGCGGTGCCAAGCCTGATTGCTTCGGCGATTGCGCCGGGTGCCGACCCGGATCCCTTGCTTTCCCGCATCAGAAGGATCCTGCCGGTCACGCAGGCGCCACGCTGCGGATGGTGGACATCGAGAATGATGCCGGTGCGCGGATCGAAAGCTCCCCAGAAGCTCAAGGGTTCATCCAGCACCAGGACGGGGGCTGCCGCTTCGCCGGGTGTGAGGACTTTTGCACGGATCACCGGATTGACCACAAGCGAGGGTCGCGCCAGACCTCGCCCCGGATGGCGCTTTCGACGCATTCGCGCAGCGAGCCGAAGGCAACTTCAACCCCCAGCATGCCGGGCGCGTAATAGGCCCACTTGGCGGCATTGGTCATCACCCGTCCCTTCAGCCCGCGCACCCGTGGGGAGTAGTAGGTGCAGATATCGACTGGAACTTCGATTCCCGCCCTTTCGAGATCGGCTATCCAGCCCTTGGCTGCGGCGAGCTGGCGCACGGCGCGGCTGGTGGAAACGAGAAACACCATCCCAGGCTTGACCCTTCTGCCATCGAGAGCCTGAACAAGGTCGGCAAATTCCTTGAACGAAAAATGCGGTGTGCCAAGTGCAACGGCATCCAGCGGACCGTCCCGCGCCGTAGACAGGTCGCGTTGGGCCGCAGCAAGATGGTCTGTTATGACAAGATGCGTGTCACGATCGGCGAAGACCGCGTCCAGAGAGCAAGCCTCCGGTGTCACTCCTACACCGTGCCACAATTCCACACCGCCAGAAGCCGCAACCGCCGAACTTATCGCCTTGAGATCGTCCCGCGATGTCATCGCCTCGATGCCCGAGATTGCTGGAATGTTGCGTCCGGCTACGCGGCCAACATGGTGCCCGAGCAAATGAGCAAAAAGACCGCCAATCCGCCATTCGCTTGGCAACGCGCTGCAATCGAAATGCAGACCGGCCAGCCTGCCTTCATCCGTGTGCAGCCCGGCGAAAGGTGCTTTCCCCGTGAGTGCGCAAGCGACATCCAAGTAATCGCCATACTTGTTGGTGCGCGCGCCGACGACCGAGTTGTAGTAGGATACCGCATTCGACTCGCCAACTGCGATATGTTCACCGAGCGAGGGCCCTCCCGCGAGTTGGTAGGGTGCGCATGTCCAAGTCGGTCGGCAGCCCAATTGCTGATAGGCTTCCATGACCTGCCGGGCACCCCGCACGATGTCTGGCTCTTCCGACTGAGGCCGAAGCCCCGGGTCGTCCAGGCTCACGACACCGTTGTTTGTCCATGTCGGAACTGAAAGCTGTGCACCATTCTCGAGCAAGAAACGGACGAAGTCGAGATGAGCTCTTCCAGTGTAGAAGCATGCGTCGATATGGGCAAAGCTCAGTGGAACAAGTCGTTCAGCTCCCATGATTTCGGCCGCGCGCAGCACCAGTCTCATGGCCAATTCCATCGCCTTGCCATCGGCGCCAGCCAGTAGTTGCCGGTCTCGATCGTCCAGTGCGACGCTCAAGATTTCACCTGTGCCCGTGCTATCCGTTCGAGAGCAACGTAATCAGTCTTGCCTGACCCAAGTACTGGCAACCCAGTCACCTCGATGATGGTTTTCGGTATCATGAGTTCAGCCGCACCCTGCGCCTTCATGCTTTCGATGAGTGCCTTGCGGTCAATCCCCGTCGCCGTCGTGAAAAGCACCAGTTGCTCGCCCTTTCGAGAATCGGGTACTGCCACCACTGCATGGCTGAACTCAGGGAAGACCTGTTGGACTTTCGCTTCAACAGCTGAGAGCGACACCATCTCGCCGGCGATCTTCGAGAAGCGCTTGGCACGGCCAAGGATCTCTACATATTTCTGAGAGTCGAGCCGAACGATGTCGCCAGTATCGTACCAACCGTCAGGCGGCGGCTCGATAACCCCTGGACTGTCGGCACGCAAGTAACCGAGCATGATGTTCGGTCCCTTTACGAACAACCGTCCGCCGTCCGCAATTCCCTCAACTGGCTCAATCCGGTATTCTATACCGTCCAGAAAGCGTCCCACCGTCCCATGCCTGAAATGCATCGGCGTGTTGACTGCGAGTACGGGGGAGCACTCGGTGGCACCATAGCCTTCGAGAATGCGCAAGCCAAACTTCTCAATCCACAGCTCTCGCGTCTCTGCCTTGACCCGCTCAGCCCCAGCAACAACCATTCGTACACTGAAGAAATCGTAAGGATGCGCATTTCGCGCATAGCCCATGAGGAACGTGTCGGTGCCAAAAAGTATTGTAGAGTTGGTATCGTAGCAAAGCTCTGGTACGATCTTATAGTGCAGCGGAGACGGATAGAGGAAAGTACGAACCCCCGCCAATACAGGCAGAAGAGCACCTACTGTCAGTCCGAATGCGTGGAAGATCGGTAGGGCATTGAAAACGACATCTTGCGCTGTGAAGGCAATGCGGGCGCTAGCCTGATAGCGATTTGCGTTCAGATTTTGATGAGACAGAACTACGCCCTTTGGAATACCCTCCGAACCGGACGTAAACAAAATGACTGCTGGATCCATTGCCTCGACAGTAGATCCTGAAATGCGCAAGGCGGCGTTCGGGAAAAGTCGCGCCAGAATTCCATACACCTTGTCATGTAAAGTTAGTGACAATAGGAGATCCTCCAGATAGAGGACCCGACGGTTCTCAGAAATTAGGGCGAGCGTTTCCTGCATTTCGCCAATCTCGATAAACTGGCGTGACGTGATGATTGTCGTTGCGCCAGCAGCGGTACATGCTGCTGCCATATTCGCCGCCCCAGTCGAAAAATTGAGCATTGCCGGGACGCGACCAAAGGCTTGAAGGCCAAAGAATGTTACCAGGGCTGCGATGGCATTTGGAAGCAAGATACAGATGTTAGTTTGACCGGATGTTTCGGCGGCAATACGACGTCCGAGGATAAAACTGGCTGTCACGAGACGGTCATAGCTAACAGGGACGCGCTTGCTGTCTTCAAGTATGATATGTCTTCCACCGTGGAGCCTCCGTGCGGAAAGCAGGGCGTGGAATAGGGTCTGGTTAAGGTTCGACGTCCTGAAAACCATTTCTGTCATGATGTCGTAAAGTTGGTCTGCCTGATGCTCTCGCAGCGCAGCGCCGCGAAGTGTAATTGGTAGTTCGAATTTGACCGGGGGCAGATAGCTTAGAGTGATCTTTGGAAAGAGCCGCAAGCGCAGCTTTCTATCCATCTTGGAAAACATGGAGTACTGAGCGCCATCAATTCGGACGGGAAGGATGGTAGCATCTGCAAGTTGCGCAATAGTGCTGGGACCCTCGTAGACCTTCATTAGGTTCCCGGTAATGGTGATTCTGCCTTCTGGGAAAATGACTACTTTGTGGCCATTGCGCAGTTCGTCGACCAGACTTCTCAATGCCATTGGATTAGCGGGATCAATTGGAATCATCTTAAAGAAGTAGAAGGCGGGCTGTGCCCACCACTTCTTTGCGACATGGGTGTTGATCGCAAAGCCGCATCTCTGTGGCAGGAAGGCGGAAAGCAGCGGGCCGTCAAGATAGGATGTGTGATTGGCGACGATGACGCTCCTTCGACCAGCGAGCGCGAAGTTCTCCTCACCCTTGATCTCCACTCTAAATAGGAGCCGGAAGACCTGCCTTGCAACGCTCGCTGCAAATTCCTCTGGCAGCAATCGGCATATCCATATTGCAACCAGGGCATTTGATATGGCCAGACAGAGAAACAATCCACGTGCTGTCATCATCTGTAGCAGAATGAAAGACATCGCTGTGGCTGAGATCATGAAGATGGCGTTTATGATGTTATTGGCGGCAATGACTCTGGATCGTTTGGCGGGATGGGATCGTTGCTGCATTATGGCATTTAGCGGCACGGCGTAGATGCCACCGAAGAATGCGACCATGAAGAGATCAAATCCGGTTCGCCAGCCGGACAGGTACGAGAACAAAGTCAAAGGTCCGTTGAACCGGGTGCCTGCCAGATCCGCATTTACTGTGCCCGCAGAGAAATAAAGGTCAATCAGAAATATCGTCATCACAATTGCGGAGATTGGCGTGTACTTGGCAGAGACCTGACCTTTGAGCAACCTTGTCGTCAACAAGGATCCTGCGCCAATCCCGATGGTAAAGGCTGCTATGAAGATATTTGCTACTGTGTCGTTGGAAAGCAGAATATCTTTGGTGAAGACAGGAAACTGAACGAGGATGGCGGTTCCCAAGAACCAGAACCACGACGCCCCTAAGACGGCCCAGAAGACATCCATGCGCTCCTTGGTATAACTAAGGAGTTTGATCGTTTGGCGTGGCACATTCCAATCAAATACAATATCAGATCGTCCAGGTGCGCTTGGCATTCTGAGAGCCGCAATCCATGCGATGAGCGCCAGTAAGACGATTGCGACAGAAAGCACCATGCGGCTCCCGGTCTGGAGCACCAAGAACCCTCCGAATACCGTGCCGAGGAGGATCGTCACGAAGGTGCCAAGTTCGATAAGCGCATTGCCGGCGATGAGTTCTTCCCGTTTCAGATATTGAGGGAGCACGCCATATTTGAGTGGGCCGAAGAATGCCGAAGTCGTACCAGCAAGAAAGAGAACAGCGAGATCGAGATAGGGGTTGTTCAGCCACAGGCTGGCCGCACCAAATACCATGGCGGCTAGATCGAAAAATCTGATTCGACGAGCAAGCACAGCCTTATCGAACTTATCCGCCAGTTGTCCTGCGATCGCGGAGAAGAGAAAATAAGGCAACATGAAGAGGGCCGTACCCGCTTGAACAAACAGTGTTGCATTCCATCCCTGATTTACAGCGAGATCGAAGGTGATGAGTATCGCGATACCGTTTCTGAGACTGTTGTCATTGAATGCACCGATCGCCTGGGTGATGAACAGCGGCAAGAACCTTGGGCTCTTGAGCAGGGCAAGCTGGCTGTTTTCGCTCATAGGGGAACAAACCTTGAAAGAGTGGCGGCTGATCAATCGTGCTGACGCCAATATGTCAGACTGGAAAGAAACCATCAAAGAGGATTGTGCCGGGTCAGATCGTCCGTTCAAACCATGAGCCTCTTAGAAAGCTCAAGGGACTGACCGGACGACTATTATGTGAGGAAGGTAGTGTGTCGCCCTTCACGCCATCAAAAGGGTGGCGATCAACTGCCCTGTTGTCACGTGATCGCCAGACAAATGAACGGCACCTGCAGCCCGCAGTCTCTCCCGGCGCGACTCCTCCATAGAAAATCCTACGAAGTGAACCCCATTGACTAGTCCCGCCTCAACATCGTTCAGATTGTCTCCGATGTATACAATTCGTTGTGGCCCGAGCCCACTTGCTCTCACGGCGCGTGAAAGGATCTCCCGCTTGTGCCCACCTCCCTCAGCCCCATATGGAAGCCGCGACACCCGCGTCCACAGGTCAGCGGCCGCAAGCCTCAGTTTGGCTATGGAGAGTAGGTTTGCGGTTGCAATGCCCAATACACTCAGCTCGCTCAATTCGGCCAAGAGCTCGACCGCTCCATCGACAACTTCGGGCACCAACGACCCGCTTTGCAGACCCCAAGACATAGCATTTTCATAATCCTCGATGATCTCGGGGATGTCCGTCTTTGGGAGGCCATGGGTTTCCACTATTTCTGTGATGATGTCATGGTCATTGCGGATGCGATAGCTATCCCAGTCGCGCGATAGGCCGGTCAGGCCATATCGCTGAAGGAAAGGCAAGAAGAAGATATCTTCCTCGGCAGAGGTGAGATTAAGAAGAACACCGTCGACATCGAAGACAATTGCCGCTTCGGGTTCAGCCATGAACCATCTCAGGTGACATTTCGATCAATGTAGGCCCATCCGCCTGGAGAGCTTCTTCAATAGCCCTCGCGAGGTTGCCCAGTGATTTTGGCCGTTCGGCTCGGCATTTGTAGGCCTTGGCCAGAAGCTGGAAGTCAGGATTCTTCAGGGTGACGGCATTCGGTTGAATGCCCTTGCTGACCATGTCATCGCGGATCTGCCCGAGAGCATTGTTGTTCCACAGCAAAATCGGCAAAGGCAGATTGTGCTCAGCTGCAGTACCGAGCTCATTGACCGTGTACTGCAGCCCGTAATCTCCGATGATGACTGCAACCGGCTTGTCGCCCATGCCAAACTTCGCCCCTATACCGGCTGGCAAGGCAAAGCCGAGTGTGCCGAAACCGACGGGATGGATCCATGTTCGAGGTACTGAGACGGGAAACACCTCATTGGCCGCATATGCTATTTGTGTCATGTCGGAGCAAACTACGGTCTCTTCGGGAAGGGCGGAGCGAATGACCTGCAATACTCGCGAAAGCATCAACCGCAACTGGTCGGGCTCACCGAACTCGAGAATCCTTTGACTGCGTACGGGACGTCTTTCGAGCCCGGCAGCAATGGACTCAAGCGTTAGCCGTGCATCAGCTGCTATGGCAATCTCAGCCGGATGCGGCCGAGCAATCGTGTCCGCATCGAGATCGATACGAATGAGATCATGATCGATGATCATCCGATCATTCCACAAGTCAGTTTCCGACAATTCCGACCCGGCACATAGGATTGCATCAGACTTCGCCAGCAAGTCCCAGCATTCATTCCGACCCATGACATACCCGAGGCAAAGTGAGTGCCCGGCCGGCACGGCACCCTTTCCAGCTGTTGTTGTGATGATTGGGGCATCGAGTTTCTCGGCGATCGAAATGGCAGCATCACCGGCATGCAAGGCTCCACCACCAAGGATCAGGACCGGTGACCTGGCTGCGCGCAGTTTGGCGATGGCGGCCTCAACGCGAGCCGGTGAAGGCGCCGCGCGCTCAGGAAGAACACGTGCTGTCCAGCCATCGCCCGCAGACTGCTTGAGCAAGTCGAGCGGGATCTCAATATAGGCAGGGCGAGGCCGACGGCTGGAGAAATGAGCAAAAGCCTTGGCGACGGCGTCTCGCAAATCCCTGGGTGTGTACGCCCGCATATGTATCGCGGTGACTGAGGCGGCCGCTCCGCGCTGATCGATCATCTCGTGAAGTCGGCCACGCCCTTGGCCGCTGTCGGCGATGTCCAGAGCCGTCGAAATTACCAGAACATTGCTGGAATCTGACCAGGCTTGGCCAAGTGGTGTTAATATGTTTGTTAGTCCCGGGCCGGTTATCGTGAAGCACACGCCTGGCTTGCCTGTTGCCCGGGCGTAGCCGTCTGCCATGAAGCCCGCCCCCTGCTCATGTCGGACCAGGATGTGCCTGATCCTTGAGCGCGGCAAGGCCCGGTACATTTCGACGTTATGGACGCCGGGGATGCCGAAGATTGTATCTACTCCATAGGCCTCGAGCAGCCCCACAAGAGCTTCGCCGGTAGAAAGTTCTGAGCCTTTTGACATTTCAAGCTGCCTCGCCGTCTGGCTTGGGTTTATTTACAGCATGGCATGCCACGAGGCTCTCTCCATGTGCAAGCAGAGCCGGATTGTGTTTTCTGCAGACGTCAAAGGCGAGCGCGCAGCGTGGATTGAATGTGCATCCCGGTGGCGGATCTAGCGGCGAAGGCAGTTCCCCTCTCAAGACGATGCGATCGCGCTTGCGGGTGGGGTCCGGATGCGGCGTTGCTGACAGCAAAGCCTGTGTATATGGATGCTGAGGGTTCGCAAAGACGACATCGCGTGGCCCTTGCTCAACCACCCGTCCCAAATACATCACCATGACTTCGCTTGCGATGTGGCGGACGACAGAAAGATCATGACTTATGAAGAGAAACGCTAGGTTATGCCTCTCCTGAATGTCGGCGAGCAGGTTCAGTACCTGCGCCTGTATGGATACATCAAGAGCCGAAACCGGTTCATCAAGGACCAGAATGTCGGGGTCCAGCATCAGTGCCCTTGCAATGGCGATGCGTTGTCGTTGACCGCCGGAGAACATGTGAGGGTAGCGATCATAGTGTTCGGGCCTCAGACCGACACTGGCCATCATTTCCCGTGCCTTTTCGTTTCGTTCGGCTTTTCCCATTGATGTGTTGACAAGCACTGGTTCTTCAAGCGCGTTGCCGATCTTCTGGCGAGGATTCAACGATCCGTAAGGATTCTGGAAAACGATCTGCACTTTGGAGCGCAAACTGCGCAGGACCTCTTCGGGAGCATTTGCAATCTCCTTGCCACCGATGTTCAAGGAGCCTGCAGTTGGCGGCTCAATCATCGTGACAAGTCGGGCCAAGGTTGATTTGCCGCAGCCGGACTCGCCGACTACCGCGAGTGTCTTGCCTCGAAGAAGAGAAAAGCTTGCCCCATCCAGCGCCTTGAGCTGGGCGGGTTTCGAAAATGTGCCCCGTGAGACTGGGTAGTAGCATTTGAGATCACGTGCCGACAGAACGATGGTCAAGCTGCCCTCCCAGTACCGGGATGGTCCTGTGGTTCGCCATGCCGCAAAGGATAATGGCATAGGCAGCCTTCCCTGCGCGGTGGTGCTATCGCATGACAAGTGTCCGTTGCAAGATTGCAGCGCGGCGCGAAGAGGCATCCATTTGGGCGGTCGAATTGACCAGGAACGACACCAGGTATTGATGGCAGTCTCCTTCCTTCCGCCCGTTCCGGAAGCGCCGACAAAAGAGCGGCCGTATAAGGATGGTGGGGGTCTGTGAATAGACCTACCACCGGCTGTTCTTCAACCTTCTGTCCCGCGTATTGTACGCTCACTCGTTCTGCAGTTTCGGCCACAACGCCCATCGAATGGGTAATGAGGACCAGCCCCATGCCGGTTTCTTTCTGCAACCTTACGAGAAGTTCAAGGATTTGCGCCTGAATGGTGACGTCCAGAGCCGTTGTCGGCTCGTCTGCGATCAGTAGCTTGGGATTGCATGCGATCGCCATGGCAATCATCACTCGCTGATTCATCCCGCCGGACAATTGATGAGGGAAGGACGCGAGGCGTTGGTCCGGCGATGGAATTCCGACCAATGACAATAGCTCTGTCGCACGCTTGCGGCGGGCGGCCTTGTCGAGATCCAGGTGGGTCTTGAGTGCCTCGGTGATCTGAAATCCGACAGTGAAGCACGGGTTGAGACTTGACATTGGCTCCTGGAAGATCATGGCAATGTCCTTGCCGATGATCCGGCGCCGGTCACGCGGGGTCAGAGTCAACAGGTTGCGGCCCTCGAAAGTCATGGATTCCGCAGTCACCTTCGCTGTCCATGGTAGCAATCCCATAACGGCAAGCATGGAGACCGACTTGCCCGATCCCGATTCCCCGACAATCGCCAGAACTTCCGACCTGTCGACCGTCAACGAGACATCATCCACCGCTCGAAACCACCCATTGGCAGTCCGAAACTCCACACTCAAGTTGCGGATTTCAAGGAGCGACATCATTCAGCTCCTGCGAAGCCGCGGATCTAGAGCGTCACGTAAACCGTCTCCCATCAGGTTGATGGCAAGAACGGTAATGAGTATGGCAAGGCCAGGCATGGTCACCACCCACCAAGCGCGTGTGACGTATTCCCGAGCGTCTGCCAGCATGGTTCCCCATTCTGGTGTTGGCGGCTGAGCTCCCATGCCGAGGAAGCCCAGCGCGGCCGCATCAAGAATGGCGCTTGAAAATGAGAGCGCAGCCTGGACGATGAGAGGGCCCATGCAGTTTGGTAGAATGGTCACAAACATGAGCCGGATCTTGCCGACACCGGATACTTTGGCCGCGGTGATGTAGTCCTTACCCATTTCGCTCATTACTGCAGCTCTGGTGAGGCGCACATAGTGTGGCTGCTGAATCAAGGCGATCGCGATCATGGCGTTGGTCAGGCTCGGCCCGAGGAGAGCGACCAGAACGAGCGCAAGCAACAGGCTGGGGAAAGACAGAAAGACGTCCATGATGCGCATCACGGAGTTGTCCAGCGCACCCCGGAAAAAGCCGGTGAAGAGCCCTATCGTGACGCCGAGGGCCAGTGAAATCGAGACTACGATAACTCCGATGAAGAGCGAATAGCGCGCGCCATAGATCAGGCGTGATAGGATGTCTCGGCCGACCGCATCGGTGCCAAGCAAGAAACGTGGATCGGATCCTTCCTGCCAGAAGGGCGGCCTGAGAAAGGCGTCGCGATACTGTTCTTGCGGCAGATGAGGCGCCACGACATCGGCAAGAATCGCAATCAGAATCACGAAGACAAACACCCCCAGTCCGGCGACCGCTCCCTTGTTCTCGCGAAAGTACGCCCAGAACTCCACGAACAGAGCAATTTTCCCGCTTCTTCGCGCGTCAGAGATGGCCGTTGACTCTGTCATTGCACTCACCTTCTGTGCCGAATGCGTGGATCAGTAAGGCCGTAAAGCAAGTCGACGATGAGATTCACCACCATGACCACGCCTGCAATGAGGAGAAGGCCGCCCTGCACGGCTGGATAATCACGCCGGGAAATGGCATCGATCATCCACTTGCCGATTCCAGGCCAGGAGAAGATCGTCTCTGTCAGAATAGCACCTGCGAGGAGCGTTCCCACTTGCAATCCTATGGTCGTTATTACCGGGATCAGAGCATTGCGCAGGGCATGAATTCCGACCACTCGCAAGGAACTCAACCCCTTAGCCCGTGCAGTTCGCACGTAATCCTCGCCCAGCACCTCGAGCATGGCTGAACGGGTCTGGCGCGCGATGACGCCGAGAGGAATGGTTCCGAGCACGACGGTCGGCAGGATCAGGTGACGGAGAGCCGACTTGAACGCGCCCGCCTGGCCGGAGATCAGGCTGTCTACGAGCATGAATCCTGTAAACGGCTTGAAGAAATAGACGAGGCCGATACGACCTGAAACCGGTGTCCATTGCAGCACGACCGAAAAGAGTATGATCAGCAGCAAACCCCACCAGAAAATGGGCATCGAGAATCCTACAAGGGCGGTTCCCATGACCGCCTGGTCATAGGCACTTCCTCGTCTGACCGCGGCAATTACGCCGGCTGGTATGCCCAGCACGACGGCAAAAAGCATGGCTGCCAGAGACAACTCAACGGTGGCCGGGAACAGTGTGAAGAATTCCTGGATGACCGGGATCTTGGTCTTCAGAGAAACGCCGAGATCGCCCTGAAGCAGTCCCATGAGGTAGCTGAAGTACTGCTCCCATATCGGCCGGTCGAACCCGAACTGCTTCAACAACTGGGCGTGTCGCTCTGGGCTCAAGGACCGCTCGCCTGCCATCAGCAGAACCGGATCACCCGGGAGCATGCGGATGAAACCAAAGGACACGATCGAGATCCCGATGAACGTCGGGATAAGGAGGAGCAGCCGTGTAACTAGGAACCTCAGCATAGGCAAAAGCGGCGGCCCCGCAGGGCCGCCCCCCTAACGCTGTTATTCGGAGATATCGACACCATCGAAGCGATGCGAGCCAAGCGGGTCCATCTTGTAGTTCATGACCTTCTTGCTCATCGGCATGAACACCACCGAATGAGCGATGGTGGCCCAGGGTGCCTGTTCCTTGAAGACCTTCTGGGCTTCGCGGTAGACCGGTTCGCGGGCATCGTTGTTGGGTAGGATCTTGGCCTTCTGGATCAGATCCTCGAAGGGCTGGTAGCACCACTGGGCCCGGTTGGAGCCACCCACAGCCGAACAACCGAGAAGTACGGCAAGGAAGTTGTCCGGGTCGCCGTTGTCGCCGGTCCAGCCGAGAAGCACAGCACCATCTCGGTCTTCGGCCTTGGATTTGGCCAGATACTCGCCCCATTCGTAGGAGACGATCTCCACCTCGACACCGACCTTGGCAAAGTCAGCCTGGATCAGCTCCGCCATCTTGCGGGCATCCGGATTGTAGGGACGCTGAACCGGCATGGCCCACACCTTCATCTTGAGGCCAGAGACGCCCGCGTCAGCCAGCATCTTCTTGGCCGCTTCCGGATCATAGGGGTCGTCCTGAACCTCGTCGTTGTAGGACCACATGGTCGGCGGGATCGG
>JAGRLX010000159.1 GCA_020441605.1 Alphaproteobacteria bacterium | reverse complement strand
CTGCATCGCGATGTTGCCGGACTGGTAGACGGTGTTCAGTTCGAGCGTGCCGTTGGCCAGGTTGTCAGGATGGCAGACGTCCGCCAGTTCCTTGAACTTGGTCATCATCAGGATCGATTGTTCGTCGCCCCAGTTAGTCTTGCCCGGCTCCTTCGAGCCGTAAACGTCGTCAATGTTCCAGTCCATCCAGCGGCCGTTGGCGAAGAGGAAGCGCTGGATATCGAGCTGCGTGGTCCAGGCGAAGGAACCCTGGTGCTGGGCATAGCCATAGGGCACGTCCTTGCCCGATTCCTTGGCCTTCTTGAAGAAGGTGGCCATGTCGATGACATCCTGCCAGGTGGAATCGGCGGTGAACTCCAGGCGGCGGCCATATTCCGCCTCGAAGTCCTTCGAGTTCGCCTCGAAGAGATCCTGGCGGTAGAAGGTGCAGGCGATGGCGGCGTCATAGGGAAGCGCCACAATCTTGCCCTCGGTGTAGAAGCGTCCGCAGGCCGACAGGAAGTTCTCGAACCAGGCGTCGTCACCGTAGCCATCCGGATCCTGCGGCAAGGTTTCATCGCCGAACATCGGCGTGAGGTCGGCGTAGAAGTCTGCGAAGGGCGAGCCGATCGGCTTGTCCTGCACATAGTTGAGCTGATAGTCGGCCTTGCCGCCGCGCAGGTCGATGCCCACCTTTTGCTGTACCACTGGCAGGTCATCGGTGAGAATTGTGACCTCGATGCCGGTAAGGTCGGTAAAGGCCTTGATATTGTCACGGATGGCAAACGACGGAGGCGTGTTTTCCGACATGAACACCAGCTTCGAGCCGGCATACTGCTTCCATTTCGCGTCATCCGATGACGCCGCCTGAACCCGCGAGCGGGTGATCGTCGAGCCGAGGCCCAGGGTCAGGCCGCCGGTGCCCAGTCCGACGGCTGCGCTACCGCCAAGTTCAAGGAATTTGCGCCTGCTGACACGCTTGTAAACAGCATTCTTGGGTATTGAGAACATATGATTTCACTCCCATCTTGATTTCATTTTCTTCATCGATCAAACAGGAGAGGCGAAGTTCTTGCCGGAACCTCGCATCTCACGGCAAGTCCAGATCTTCCGTGACAGTGATCCTCCTTTCTCGGGCCGTGTCAGCGGCTTGAGTTTACGCGGGCGGTCACGCGCCGGCGATGTGAGCCTTGATCAGGGCATTCACATCGCTGGCCTTTTCCATGAACACCATGTGTCCGGCACCTTCCAGGACATGAACCTTGGCGCCGGGCAGGTTGGCGGCGTGGGCCGCAGTGATCACCTGGTCTTCCTTGCCCCAGATCACCAGGGCCTTGGGCGACTTGCCTGCAAGCTTGGCGCCCGGCAGTTCATGCTGCTTCTGGCCGCCGAAGACCGCTTCGGCAAGACCGGCGAGCACCGTGTCGACCCCGTCGAGACGCTTGAACTTGAGGACGTCGTCGACCAATTGCCGCGAGACCAGGCTCTTGTCGGCGAACAGCCGTTCGAGCACCGGCTTGAGGTCCTTGCGGCCCTGGGCGGCAACGTAGTCATCCACATAGGAGCTGAATTCCGGGCCCAGACCCGCAGAACAGATCAGGGTAAGGGACTTCACCTTCTGGGGATGATCGATCGCCATCTGCATCGCGATCGCGCCACCGAGCGAATGGCCGATCAGATGCGCCGCGGTGATACCGACCACATCCATGAAGCTGCTGACCGTTGCGGTAAGTGTGGCCAGGTTCGGATGGGCCAGCGCCTTCACCGATCCGCCATGGCCTGGAAGGTCGAGGGCATAGACCGTAGCTGCTTCGCCAAGCGCGTCGATGTTGAACAGCCAGTTGTCGACGTCGCCGCCAAACCCGTGGATCAGGATGACGGCGTCGCCGTCCGATCCCCGCTTCGCATAGCGCAGCCTGCCGGCCGAAGTCTCGGCGTACTCGTATTTCTGGCTTTCATCTTCTTCGTCGGCCTCGGCCGCCGGCATCACATAAGACGAGATGAAGGCGTCGATTTCCGAGTCCGGCACTGACGGGTCGGCGATCACGCCCATCAGTGCCTTCACCGGGTAGATGGTGTCGGCCTGACCGACACGGCGCCGCAGGACGCCAGCGTCTGAAGCCTCGACGGATCCCGCGATCTTGTCGGTTTCGACCTCGAGGATCGCGTCGCCAACATTGATTTTAGTGCCGTCCTCGACAAGCCAACCGGTTACCTTTCCCTCCTTCATGGAGAGGCCCCACTTGGGCATAACGATCGGCACTATGCGGGAATCACTCATCACATCACCTCAATTGGCCATGGTCTTCTTCACGGCGGCAGCGATACTGTCGACCGACGGAATGTAGAGGTCCTCCAGGACGGGCGAGAACGGCACCGGGGTATGCGGCGCGGTGACCAGCTGGATCGGACCCTTGAGTGCCTTGAAGCACTCCTGGGCCACGACGGCCGAGACATCCGAAGCAATCGAGCAACGCGGATTGGCCTCGTCGACGCACACCAGACGGCCGGTGGAGGCCACACTGTCGATCACCGTGTCCATGTCGATGGGCGACAGGGTGCGCAGATCGATCACTTCGCATTCGGTTCCGGTCTTGGCCAGCGCCGCCGCGGCGTCCATGGCCCGATGGACCATCATGCCATAGGTGACGATCGTGCAATGCTTGCCATCGCGGACCACATTGGCTTCACCAAAGGGAATGGCGTAGGATTCAGCTGGCACGTCGGCTTCGAGTCCATAGAGGTTCTTGTGCTCGCAGAAGATCACCGGGTCGTTGTCGCGGATCGACTGGATGAGCAGGCCCTTCGCGTCATAGGCATTCGACGGGCATACGACCTTCAGCCCGGGGATATGGACGAAGAGCGGCGTCAGCATCTGCGAATGCTGGGCGGCGGCCCGGAAGCCCGCTCCCACCATGGCGCGGATCACCACCGGCGTCTCCGCCTTGCCGCCGAACATGTACTTGAACTTGGCGGCCTGGTTGAAGATCTGGTCGAA
>JAGRLX010000158.1 GCA_020441605.1 Alphaproteobacteria bacterium | reverse complement strand
GTTGTTGACCTGGTTGGGATAGTCTGACCGTCCGGTGCAGATCATCGCATCGGGCCTTGCCGCGATGGCATCTTCCGGCATTATCTCCGGGTTGGGATTGGCCAGCGCCAGGATTAACGGATCGGGAGCCATAGCCCTGACCATCTCGGGCTTCAGCACGCCGCCGGCGGAAAGACCGAGAAAGATATCGGCTCCGCCAATCACATCGGCGAGCGTTCGCGCCGACGTTTTCTGGGCAAAGGCGTCCTTCCATCGGTCCATCAGCTTTTCGCGGCCACGATAGACGACGCCTTCCAGATCGGTGACCCAGATGTTGCTGCGGCTGGCCCCGAGACTCACCAGCTGGTTGAGGCAGGCCAGCGCCGCCGCCCCCGCACCCGAAGCGACGATCTTCACCCTGGCAATGTCCTTGCCGGCCAGCGTCAGGCCGTTGACCACCGCCGCACCGACGATCACCGCCGTGCCGTGCTGATCGTCGTGGAACACCGGGATGTTCATGCGCTCGCGCAGTTGCTGCTCGATTTCGAAGCATTCCGGGGCCTTGATGTCTTCGAGATTGATGCCGCCGAAGGTCGGTTCCAGCGCTGCCACCGTATCGACGAAGCGGGTCACGTCAGTTTCGGCCACCTCGATGTCGAACACGTCGATGTCGGCGAATTTTTTGAATAGGACGGCCTTGCCCTCCATCACCGGCTTGGCGGCCAGCGGACCGATATTGCCAAGGCCGAGGACCGCCGTGCCGTTCGATATCACCGCCACCAGGTTGGCCCGCGCCGTATAGCGCGACACGCTGGCAGGATCGGCATGGATTGCTTCCGAGACGGCGGCCACGCCCGGCGAATAGGCCAGCGCCATGTCGCGCTGGTTGCCCAGGGGCTTGGTCGCCCGCACTTCGAGTTTTCCGGGTTTCGGCTCCGCATGGTAGATAAGCGCGCCTGACTTAAGGTCGCTGGACATGGGCGATGACATGAATTTCCCTCTCTTGCCTCCATCCAGACCGCGATTTGCGAGTTTTTGCAACAGGCGAGCGTGATCAGTTAGCGATTTGATCAGACGCCGCTTCGCGATAGTATGGATCAGGAGTATTACGCCACGATGTTGACGCCATTGAAATCGGAAGTCCGGAAGGTCGATGACCTTTCCCATGAGGCCCGGCGGTTTCGCACCATCCTCTGGTCCTTCGAACGCAACCTCGAACTGCTGTTCAAGGACACCGGACTGGTGGCTGCCGTCGACCATGCCGCACTGGCAGAGGCATTTTCGCGCTGGCGCCAGGCCTTCGACCAGACCAAGCACCTGGCCGACATCGACCGGCATGACTTCATCATCTATGCCGCAGGCCTGATGCTCAAGGAACTTCTTGCCACCAACCCGATCACCGCCATCGGCCGAAAATCGGAAGGCCTTCCGGCAATCGCCGCCGCCGCCGACCACCCATTGCAGCGCTGGCCCGAAGGCTACGCCTACACCAGCTTTTGCCTTTCGGTGGCAGCCGCTGTTCTGAACGAGGCCGGCGATAGCGAACCGCAAGCGGCCAAGGCGACCGACGATCCGCACTTCTGGGACGCGTTCCGCGAGAATGTCGCCGAGAATCCGGCCACGGCCATCGCCTTCTTCGACATGGTCTGCGGCCTCAAGCCCAACTGGCAGGCCCCCGACGTGCCATGGATGCGCCGCACCTTCGCAGAGAGCTTCGAACGGATGATGGCCCAGGGCAAGGCGGCGCTTGATCTCGGGGCCTGCATAAGCGAAGAATGAAACACTGACTACGGCTGGGGAGGAACGGGCATTTGGCGGCAACTCGCATCCTGATCGTCGATGACCACCCGCTGTTTCGGGAAGCACTCAGACAAGCGATCGCCAGCGGCATTGCCAATGCCACGATTTCCCAAGCCGGCTCGCTCGACGTGGCCCGCACCGAGCTTGATCGCAACGATGCCCTCGATCTGGTGTTACTCGACCTACGCATGCCCGGCGTGCAGGGTCTGTCGGGCCTGATCTTCCTGCGTGCCCAATATCCAAACATTCCGGTGGTGATCGTGACAGCCGCCGAAGATCAGGGACTGGTGCAGAAGGCCCTGGGCCTTGGGGCATCCGGCTTCATCCCCAAGTCTTCGGGTACCGAAACGATCATCGATGCGATCAACGCCGTCCTGCGCGGCGACATCTGGGTGCCGCCCGGCTACGACCAGGCATCTACCGCCGACAAGGAGGCCGACGAGATCGCCCGCCGCATCGCCACCCTCACCGCCCAGCAGATCCGGGTACTCATGATGCTGCGCGAGGGGTTGCTCAACAAGCAGATCGCCTACGAGCTCAATGTCTCGGAGGCCACCATCAAGGCCCATGTCTCTGCCATCCTCCAGAAACTCAATGTCTCTAGCCGCACCCAGGCGGTGATCGCCGCCAACCGGATCGACGGCACCGCCGAAGGTATCTGAGCGCCCTACTCGGCCGCTTCGGCACGGATGATCACATGGGCAATGGCGGCACGTAGGGCCGCCGGCTTCACCGGCTTGCGCAGCACATGGATGTCGTGGGCTAGCGCCAGATCGGCTACGGCCGGCGTCCTGTCGGCGGTAATCAGCACCGCTGGAATATGGCGCCGTGCCCGCTTGCGCAGCTTGCCGATCACCGAGATGCCATCGTCGCGAACCAGATGGTAGTCGGCGAAGATGAGATCGACGCGACCTGTCACTGTCTCGAACGCGGCCAGGGCCTCGGACGCCGTGCGCGCCCGCTGAACCAGGTAGCCCCAGTCGCTCAGCAGGGCGTCCATGCCGTCGAGGATCGCCTTTTCGTTGTCGATGACCAGAACATTGACGGCTCCGACAAGTCCGGCTGGCCGGACCGGCTGTGGTTTAGCCGGCGCCGGCGGAGCGATGCTGGCGGCCGCGACAGGAACCTCAATGGTGAAACAGCTGCCGTGTCCCGGCTTCGATCGCACCTTCACCGGCGCTCCGAGGACCCGTCCGATCCGCTCGACGATCGACAGGCCAAGGCCAAGTCCGCCCGTCTCTTCGTCATCTCCATGGAGCCGCTGGAATTCCTGGAAAATGATCTCGCGCTTTTCTTCGGGAATGCCGGGCCCTGAATCATGCACTTCGATCCGCAGATGCGAACCAGTCCGGCGGCAGCCCATCAGCACCTTTCCCGACGGCGTGTACTTGATCGCATTGGCCATCAGATTTTGCATGACCCGCCGCAGCAGCTTGCGGTCGGAGACGACCGTGAGACCGCAGGGCACCACCTTGAGCCGCAGCCCCTTCTTCAACGCCACGGGACCGAACTCCAGTGCCAGCGCCTGGAGGATTTCGTCGATGCGGAAAGGCGCAATATCGGCCTTCATCGCGCCGGCATCGAGACGCGAGATATCGAGCAGCGCCGAGAGGATCTCCTCGACCGCCTCAAGCGAAGCATCAACATTGCGGGCTAGATCCGAATCGCGGGTGCGCTTGGTCCGTTCGACCAGGCTGGACGTGAACAGGCGGGCGGCATTGAGCGGCTGCAGGATATCGTGGCTTGCGGCTGCGATGAACCGCGTCTTCGACAGATTGGCCGCTTCGGCCTCGGCCTTGGCCGCCACCAGTTCGCCGTTGAGCCGGGTCAACTCAGACGTGCGTTCCACGACCCGCCGCTCAAGCGATTCGTTGGCCCGCTGCAAGGCTTCGGCAGCCAGCACGCTCTCGGTCGCATCGATGAAGGTGACCACCACGCCGCCACCCGGCATGGCGCTTGATCTCACTTCCAGCACCCGCCCTGTCTCCCGCATCCGCTCGCGGAAGGCTTCATGTGTCAGGGCCAGTTGCCGGATCCGCTCGCCGCCACGGTCGGATGCGCCTGCGGTCTTTTCCAGGAAGGCCCGAACAATTTCATCCATCGGCGCACCGACCCGGGTCAGATCGTTGCCGAGATCGAGATAGTCCTGGAACTGGTTGTTCCAGCAGATCAGCGTCATGTCGGGATCGAACACGGCGATGCCATGGCCGACATTGTCGATGGCCGACTGCAGGATGTCGCGATTGTGTTGAATGGCGGCCGACGCATCGTCCAGCAGGCGCATGGCGCCGCGGGCATGGGAGGAGTGGCGTTCGAGCATCAGAGCGATGACCAGCCTGGCCGAAGCAACACCGACAGCGCTGGCCAGCAGATGCTCGGCGAACCGGAACAGCCGGATGTCGGCCTCCTGCCCGGACTGACTTGGCAGGCCACGCTGGCTAAAATACTCGAGGAAGGCCGCCCTGGCCCGCGACGTACCGATGTAGCGCGCCACGGTCGCTTCCAGCCGCTCGGCCGACACCGTGGTCCGCCACAGGCGGAAGCCCGTTCCCGTGGCCGCCTGAAGATCATGGGCCACAAAGCTCGAGGCCTGTACCCGCTCGATCGGGCTGGGCAGCCGCGACAGCGATACCACCACATAGGTGGTGATATTGACGATCATGCTCCACAGGACGCCATGGGTGAGCGGATCGAACTCCATGTGGAACAGCATGCGTGGCCGCAGGAGCCCAAGCCCCATGGGTCCCGAATCCAGGAAGCCGCGCCCGATCCAGCCGGCATCGGCAAAGGACGGCAGCAACAGGGTGTAGAGCCAAACGGCGGAACCTGCGGCGATGCCCGCCATCGCGCCACGGGCGGTTGCCCGCCGCCAGACCAGGCCGCCAAAGAAGGCCGGCGCCAGCTGGGCAACGGCAGCAAACGAGATCAGGCCGACCTGGGCAAGCGCCGCCGACGAGCCGATCATGCGGTAATAAGCATAGGCCAACGCCAGGATGAGCACGATGGCCCAGCGCCGGATCAGGACAAGGCGTTCGCCCATGTCCTGGTGCAGCGACGACCGGTCCTCCCGGTAACGGCGCAGCAACAGCGGCACCACCATGTTGTTGCAGACCATGATGGAGAGCGCAATGCATTCGACGATAACCATAGCAGTGGACGCCGAGAGGCCTCCGAGAAAGGCGATCATGGTGAACAGCCCGCTGCGCGCCTCGACCGGGAGAGCCAGCACAAAGGTATCGCCGTCGAAACCGAGCGGCAACATGATGAGGCCGGCCACGGCGATCGGCACGACGAACAGGTTGATCGCCACCAAATAGGCAGGGAACAGCCAGGCGGCGCGGCGTATTTCGTCCCGGCTGGCATTCTCGACCGCCGCGACGTGGAACTGGCGCGGCAGCAGGATGATGGCGCAGGCGGCCAGGAAGGTCATGGTCAGCCAGCGTCCGCCGTCCAGGCCCCGCGAGAACAGGCCGGTGACCTGCGGCGCCGCCGAAGCCCGCTCGAGGAAGTTGCTGGTTCCACCCATGATTCCATAGACGACGAACAGGCCTACCGCGACGAACGCCACCAGCTTGACGATCGATTCGACCGCAATTGCCAGGATCATCCCATCCTGATGCTCCGTGGTGTCGATATGACGGGTGCCGAACAGGATGGCGAAGGCACCCATGGTGACCGCCACGGCAATCGACAATTCGTCAATGCCATGGACCGGGTTGAGGATATCCTCCGACCCTTGCGGTCCGGTGAGGATGACCTGCAGCGACGTTGCCACCGCCTTCAGCTGGATGGAAATGTAGGGAACGATCCCGACGACCGCGATGGCCGCCACCAGCGCCCCCAAGGCCTCGCTCTTGCCATAGCGCGCCGACAGGAAGTCGGCGACGGACGCGATATTATGCCGCTTCGATATCGCCGCAACGGATTGCAACAGCCGCCAGCCGAGCACAAAGACCAGAATCGGCCCGAGATAGATGGGCAGAAAGTCGAGACCGGTGCGCGAGGCAATTCCCACGCTGCCGAAATAAGTCCATGACGTACAGTAAACCCCGAGTGACAGGGCATAGATCAGGGGCCGGCCGCCACGGGCCCGACGGCGCATGGACTGTGAGTCGCCCCAGGTTGCAACCGCAAACAGGGCCACCAGGTAGCCAAGCCCGACCGCCAGGATCGTCCAATCCTTAATCATATCGCAATGATCGGCGTCCAGGCCCTGGAAATCAACACGAATTCACCAAAGGTTCCGCACGCGCAGATTGCCACGCCCGGCTGGGTTTTGATCCAAGTCAATGCTGATCGAGTGGCGAAGGCTGATGCCTGCTACGACACTCCAAACAAAATGAGGGCAATCATGGGGTCGGGATCTTTGGTGCAATTGGGCCTATTAGGGCTCATTGCCATAATCTTCATCACGCTTGGTGCTAAGGCAGAAGACCTGCCATTCGCCATTCATATGTTCATCTTCGCGGCTGCCGCGATCGTGACAATCATTTACCTTGCCAAGACGTCGCACAAGCCGCCGGCGGACAAGTCCGGCTATCTCGACGGCGTGGTCAAGGCGGGTGCCATAATGACCGTTTTCTGGGGGGTCGTCGGCTTCCTGGTGGGCGTCGTAGTCGCCCTGCAACTGGCATTTCCGGCCTGGAACCCCGACCTCGAGTGGTTCAATTTCGGCCGCCTGCGGCCACTGCATACCTCCGCGGTGATCTTCGCCTTCGGCGGCACCGCGCTTCTGACCACCAGCTTCTACGTCGTGCAGCGCACCTGCCGCACCCGGCTTGCCTTCGGCAATCTCGGTTGGTTCGTCTTCTGGGGCTACCAGTTGTTCATCGTGCTCGCTGCCACCGGCTATCTGCTCGGTGCGACCGAGGGCCGTGAATATGCCGAGCCGGAAT
The DNA here is from genome assembly GCA_020441605.1 of Alphaproteobacteria bacterium. Next base: position 265 of record JAGRLX010000158.1, on the reverse strand, counting down.
GGTACGTCGACCTGTGGATCACCGTCGTCTGGGTGGCCTACTTCCTGGTCTTCTTCGGCACTCTGATCCAGCGCAAGGAGCCGCATATCTATGTGGCCAACTGGTTCTATCTTTCCTTCATCGTGACGATTGCCATGCTGCACATCGTCAACAACCTGTCGATCCCGGTGTCCTTCCTGGGCTCCAAGTCCTATTCCGCCTTCGCCGGCGTTCAGGATGCCTTGACCCAGTGGTGGTACGGACACAATGCGGTGGGCTTCTTCCT
>JAGRLX010000157.1 GCA_020441605.1 Alphaproteobacteria bacterium | reverse complement strand
TCGCCCGCGCCCATCGCTGGAAACGGTTCCTGGAAAGCGGGGAGTATTCGTCGGTCGCCGAACTGGCAGCCGCAGAGAAGATCAATGAATCATACATCTGCCGCGTCCTACGCCTCACGCTGCTCGCACCGGATATTGTCAAGGCGATTCTGGATGGGAGGCAGCCGCCAGAATTGCAGATGAATGTCTTGCTGAAGCCATTTCCAGTGGAGTGGGGCGAGCAGCACGCGGTCATCGGACCCATAACTTAAAGGGCAGAGACATTTGCACAGTTATCCCGATTTCCACTACGTATCATTTCACCCCGCAAATAGCCTGACGTCTATTTTCGGGCAGACAGCAGAAACTTATTCCAAGGAGTTGCTCGTGGGAAGCACGTGGCCAGACAGGTTGAAATAAAGGATTCTGAACAGATTAGAAGTGCACGCATCCGCTCGCGCCTGGCCAAAACTCACAAGACTCACACATGCCCATTTTGCCGTTCAATACGCAACTCGCTTGTAATACCGCCTCGTCGTCAGAGGATGATTCCGCTTGAATTCCATATGGGCGCTGAGGCGTTCAAGAACGCTGGCGAGGAGGATGGGTGACACGAGCGTGCGCGTTGAAGCAGATAAGCCGGCCAACGCATAGTTTGCCGTGTCAATCACGTGGACCTTGTCAGTATACTGCCGCACGAAACGTTCCACGCGGTCGGCGAGCGGCCGCGTCGCATCCTCGCCCTTGAGCACGATGACGCTGACGCCCTGTTCCACAAGCTCAAGCGTGCCGTGAAAGAAGTCAGAGGCATGGACAGGCCGTGTCCTGATCCATTGCATCTCCTCCAATATGCACATGCCATAGTACCAGGCCTGCGGCCAGCAGAACCCGGACGCAGTGATGATGTGATAAGGTTCGGACTTGATGGAATCGGCCAGCTTTTCCGCCAGCGGTTCAAAGTGGCGTTTGGCATCGAGCAAGACAGTCGGCAGCCTGCTGAATTCGGAGGCCGTGGTTTCGTAACCGCGAATTTCGCCGCGCTGCCGCATGATGGATAAGGCGATCAGATAGGACTGCAGATAAAAGCCTTCGCACGAAGTATCGTCTTCGGCGAAATTGACAAAGGCATGATCGGCATCTTGTGCCAATGGAGTTCCCGCATGCCCTATGAGGGTGATCACGGTTGCTCCTCTCGCCTTGCAATACTGCAGGGCGGCGATGGACTCTTTCGTTGTGCCCGAGAGTGACGGTATGACGACGATCGACTCCGCACCAAGCGCTGCGTGACCTGTGACCACCAGTTCCGCGGAGATTTCCGAGAATGCAGGAAAAGTTGAGCGACGCTGCAGCAGCTGCACAGCCGGTTGCATCAGGATGGCAGCGCCTCCCGTTCCTAGAAAGAAGATATTCTTGCATTGGCGCGACAGGCACGCCGCTACTGACGCATCGATGGCGGGAGCAAGCGCCACGGCGCCCGACTGAATGCGCAAGAAGCGATTTTCATCGAAATTGAGCATCAGCGTACCGCCTTGCCATCTTCCCGAAACACGTGAATGGCGTCTTGCGGCATCGCGATCCGGAGCGTGTCGCCAACCTTGACGGCCGATTTGCCGTCCAGTTCGATGGTCATGGGCGAGCCTCCAGCCATGTGCGCGTAGGCATAGCTGTTCGGACCCAGCCTCTCCACGACGCCGACTTTCACATTCAATGGGAAACCATCTTCCTTGCCCTCACCCACCCGGATGTCTTCCGGCCGGATTCCAATGGTGACCCGCCCCTCGACCTTTGCATTCGCTTTGGGAAGTTCCATGCGGCCGGTCTCTCCATCAATCTCCACTACACCCCGCCCCGCTTCGGTTGCCACACTGGCTTCGATGAAGTTCATTTTGGGGCTGCCAATGAAGCCCGCGACGAATCGGCTGACCGGCCTCTGGTAGAGGTCGAGCGGTGCGCCGATCTGCTCGATCCGGCCCTCGTTCATCACAACGATCTTATCGGCGAGCGTCATGGCCTCGACCTGGTCGTGGGTGACGTAGACGATGGTGGCCTTGAGGTCCTGCCGCAGCTTGGCGAGCTCCAGCCGCATCTGCAAGCGCAGCGCTGCATCGAGATTGGAGAGCGGCTCGTCGAAAAGGAAGATCTTGGGATTACGGACAATGGCACGGCCAATGGCAACGCGTTGGCGCTGGCCGCCGGACAGCTGTTTCGGAAGCCTGTCCAGCAAATTTGTCAGCTGCAGGATCTCCGCTGCCGATGCCACTTTTTTATGGATGGCGTCCTTGCTGACGCCGGCGATGCGGAGGCCCACGGACATGTTTTCTGCCACGCTCATATGCGGGTAGAGCGCATAG
>JAGRLX010000156.1 GCA_020441605.1 Alphaproteobacteria bacterium | reverse complement strand
GCCGGCAAGACCATCGCCGTGTCGTGGAAGACCTTCCAGGAAGAGCGCTGGAAGACCGACGAAGCCGCCATCAAGGCCGTCGTTGAAGCGGCCGGCAACACCTATGTCTCGGCCGACGCTCAGGGCTCTGCCGCGAAGCAGGCTTCCGACATCGAAGGCCTCGTCAACCAGAAGGTCGATGTCATTCTCGTTGTCGCTTACGACTCGGACGCCATCCTGCCATCGTTCCAGCTGGCGGCCGATAACGGCGTGAAAATGATCTCCTATGACGTCCTCGTCGAGCATCCGGATGCGCTGTACGTGACCTTCGACAACGTCGGCGTCGGCCGGCTGATGGCCAAGACCATGCTGGAAAAGGGCAAGAATGAGGGCGATTTCGCTTTCATCAAGGGCGACAAGGGTGACCCGAACGCCACCTTCCTGTTCCAGGGTATCATGGAAGTGCTCAAGGACCAGATGGATGCCGGCAAGATCAAGAACGTCTGCGAGACATTCACCGACGGATGGAAGCCGGACAACGCCCAGAAGAACATGGAGCAGTGCCTGACCTCGGTGAACAACAAGGTCGACGCCGTGATCTCCGAGAACGACGGCATGGCCGGCGGCGTCGTGGCCGCGCTCGAAGCCCAAGGGCTTGCCGGCACCGTGCCCGTCACCGGTCAGGACGGCGATCACGCCGCGCTGAACCGCGTGGCTCTCGGCACGCAGCTCGTGTCGGTCTGGAAGGACAGCCGCGTGCTTGGCAAGTCTGCAGCCGAATTCGCCAACATGATCGCTGATGGCAAGGCTCTCACCGATCTTCCGGGCGTCGGCAAGTTCTCGGGCGGCGCCAAGGGTGTCGAAGTCAACGCCGTGTTGATCCCACCGAACCCGATCACCCGCGACAATCTCAGCGATGTCATTGATGGCGGCTGGGTCAGCAAGGAGAAGGTCTGCGCTGGTGTGCCGGCCGGCACCGTGAAGGCCTGCGACTGATTCTGTTGCATCACGACAACCTTTGAAACATCATTGGCCGCGTCACCCCCGAAAGGTGGCGCGGTTTCCTTTTAGTAGAAGCACCGTCAGAAGCGGGCACCGAAGGTGAAACGAGGGGAGGCAACAGATGTCAGTTGTGGACAACACCAGCAATCCGGTACTCAGTCAGTCAGGTCCATTGACCCGCTTCATGCGAGCAACCGAAATCGATTCCCGCATGCTCGGCATGATCGGTGCACTGATCATCATCTGGATTGGCTTCGACATCTACAGCGGGATTCTTCGTCCGAGCGATGGCCTGTTGGGAGGCACATTCCTCACACCGCGCAACATCTGGACCTTGCTGGTGCAAACCTCATCCATCGCCGTCATGACGACCGGCATGGTGCTCATTATCGTTATGCGCCACATCGACCTGTCGGTCGGCTCGACCCTTGCCTTTGTCGCGGTGATGATCGGAACTCTGCAGGTATTTTGGCTTCCCCATCTGGGGTTACCGGTGGGCCATCCCGCCATATGGATCATAGCAGTCGTGGTGGCGCTGCTCCTCGGTACCGCAATTGGCGCTTTCCACGGTGTGCTCATCGCCTATGCCGGCATACCGGCGTTTATCGTCACACTGGGAGGCTTGATCTTCTGGCGCGGCGCTGCATGGGCGGTGATCCGTGGCGAGACCGTGGCACCGATGGACAAGACCTTCAAGTTGATCGGCGGCGGCATTTCCGGCACGACCCCGGGTTCGATCGGCGCGACCGCGAGCTGGGTTCTCGCCATCGTGATCTGTATCGCCATCGTCGCGCTTCTGCTTAATGGCCGGGTGCAGCGGCGACGCTTCAACTTTCCGCTGAGACCCGTATGGGCCGAGGTCTTTCTCGGCACTCTGGGCTGTGCGCTCGCATTGGTCTCCACGGCCTTCATCAATTCCTATTACTGGCCGATTGGCGTGGTGAAGCGCTGGGCAGAGGAAAATGGAACGGCCATACCCGAAGCGGGCCTAGATATCTCTTTCGGATATGCCATCCCGGTGCTGATTGCGCTCGGCATTGGCATCATCATGACCTTCGTCGCAACCCGGACTCGCTTCGGCCGATACATTTACGCAACTGGCGGCAATCCCGAAGCGGCCGAACTGGCCGGCATCAATACTAAAAAGCTGACCGTGGGCGTCTTTGCCGTGATGGGCATGCTTGCATCGATCTCGGCCTGTATCTCGACTGCGCGGCTCGACGCCGCCAGCAATGCACTGGGTCTCTTCGACGAACTCTATGTCATCGCTGCCGCTGTCATCGGCGGCACATCCCTGTCAGGCGGGCTCGGCACCATTTATGGCGCCATGCTGGGCGCGCTCGTGATGCAGTCTCTGCAATCGGGCATGACGCTGCTCAATTTCGAGTCCGCCTACAAGGATATGGTGGTCGGTTGCGTCCTCGTGATCGCGGTCTTTGTCGATCAGGTCTATCGCCGGCGCGTGAAGTGAGGGAGGAAAACATGACCCAAGCCCAAAATCAGCCAGGTCCGTCGTCCTCCATGTCAGGCAAGCCGCCACTCATCGAGATGCGTGACATTTCGATTGCCTTCGGCGGCATCAAGGCTGTGGACCACGCCAGTGTCGACCTCTACCCGGGCGAAGTCGTGGGCCTTCTTGGCCACAACGGCGCCGGCAAGTCAACGCTCATCAAGATCCTGTCGGGTGCCTATCAACGCGACCATGGCGACATCTTCATCAACGGTAAGAAGGTGGATATAGACAATCCACGCGACGCCAAGGCATTGGGGATCGAGACGATCTACCAGACTTTGGCACTGGCGGATAATGTTGATGCGGCCGCCAATCTCTATCTGGGGCGCGAACTGCGCACCAAATTCGGCACCCTCGACGATGTGGCAATGGAGGCTGAATGCCGAAAGGTGATGGGCCGCCTCAATCCCAATTTCCGCCGCTTCAAGGAGCCGGTAAGGGCGTTGTCCGGCGGCCAGCGCCAGTCGGTTGCCATCGCCCGCGCCATCCATTTCAACGCGCGAATTCTAATCATGGATGAGCCCACGGCAGCGCTGGGACCGCAGGAGACGGCCCAGGTCGGTGAACTCATCAAGCAACTCAAGGCCGACGGCATCGGCATTTTCCTGATCAGCCACGACATTCATGACGTCTTCGATCTCGCCGACCGCGTTGCCGTAATGAAGAACGGCCAGATGGTGGGGTCCGCCCGGGTCCAAGATGTCACCAAAGACGAAGTGTTGGGCATGATCATTCTCGGCAAGTGCCCGCCTGGCGCAATTCCCGGTCCCGGCGCACTGCAGTCGCCCGCCGCCGCCTGATTTTCCTTCCGGCCGTGCGCGAGAAGCAGCAAGGGTGACATTCCGCTCTCTTGCTTCTCGACCGGGCGTGCATTGTCCGTCCACCCGATTCAGCGGACTACGGTCGATGGTGAGTATGGGTGGAATGGAGAGCGGGGTAGAAAAGAGTTGGCGAAGCGGACGGATTGCACCGCAATACGCGCCATGGGCCCGGACGGGCTGAAAACTGCGTCCGACTGGCTTTTTCGGCCATACCGACCATGTTCTGTTACCGCCGGCCAGGGCAAGCTGACGAGGTGCATGAGCTTCGCGGCGGTGCCCGGCTGCTATTGCCATTCCCGGCGAATTCCTCCGGTTGCTGTCGAAAATATGATAGCGGGTATTGGCCTGTTCGTGCCTAACCTTGCACAATCAAGGAAATCATCGGGAGGATTTCATGAAGTTTCAACTGGCCATCAATCTCGAGCGCATGGACGGCAGCCTCGACATGCGTGATGTCGCGCGCCACACGCTTGAAATGGTTCAGATGGCGGAAGACGGCGGCTTCAACATCGCCTGGGCGGCCGAACACCACGCCCTGGAAATGACCATCGCACCAGATCCCTTCCAGATCCTCACCTGGTGGGGCTGCCACACATCGAAGATCCGCCTTGGCACCGCTGTGGCGGTGGCGCCCTACTGGCATCCGATCCGGCTGGCGGGCGAAGCTGCCATGACTGATCTTCTGACTGGAGGACGTCTCGAGTTCGGCATTGGCTCCGGCGCCTACCAACGCGAGTTCGATCGCATGCATCCCGGTCTCAAGCAAACCGACGGCTGGAAATACATGCAGGAGATGCTGCCCGCCATCCAGGCACTTTGGCAGGGCGACTACGCGCACAATGGCGCTTTCTGGCAATTTCCCACCTCGACCTCGGTGCCGAAGCCATTGCAGCCGCAGGTGCCCATCTGGGTCGCCGCCCGCGCGCCCATTACCTATGACTTCGCGGTCAAGCATGGGCTCAACATCATGTCCTGGCCGCTGACCCGGCCGATGTCTGAGGCCGAACTCTACAAGTCCCGTCTCGACGAAGCGATGGCCAGCAACCCTGGTAAACGGAAGCCGATCTTCGCCATGATGCGCCACACTGCCGTTTATGACCGCAAGGACGACTGGATGGTTCCAGTGAAGGCTGCCCAGCGCCAACTTGGGCAATTCGAGAATCTGTTCAAGAATCTCGGAGACGTCACCAATGGCTTCCCCAAGGAGGTCGACCTGGGCGACATCGCCAATCGGGCCGAATACGACCCGCAGATGCTATCTTCGAATCTGATGTTCGGCACGCCCGACGAGGTGATCGCCAAACTCAGACCCTATCAGGCACTCGGCGTCGACGAGTTTACCTACTACGCCAGCCTCGGCCTCGGTCTGAAAGAACAGAAACGTTCGCTCGAACTCTTCTGCAAGGAAGTGATCCCGGCATTCGGGTGAGGATTCGTCATGACCTCCCACGTCGAAATTGCCCGCAACGGCCACGTCCTTGAAGTGAAGCTCAACAAGCCGAAGGTCAATGCCATCGACCACGCCATGAGCCGTGAAATGGGCCAGGCATTCGCCCTGCTACGCGATGATCCGGAGCTGCGGGTCGGCATCATCACTGCCGAAGGTGACCGAATCTTTTCGGCAGGTTGGGACCTCAAGGCGCTGAATGCCGGCGACATCAAGCTGGACAACTGGTGGGAAGACGGCGACTACGGCGACGGCGGTTTTGCAGGACTGACAGAGAACTGGACGCTCAACAAACCAGTGATCGCCGCGCTGAATGGTCTGGCAATCGGTGGCGGTTTCGAAATCGCCATGGCCTGTGATCTGATCATCGCGGCAGATCATGTGGAATTCGCATTGCCAGAAATGCCGCTCGGCATTGTGCCCGATGCGGGCGCCCTGCAACGACTGCCGCGCCGGTTGCCCTACAACATCGCCATGGAAATGCTTCTGCTGGGCCGCCGGATGGGAGCAGAGGAGGCAGCCCGTTATGGTCTCGTCAACAAGGTCGTGCCTGCAGCCGACTTGATGACGGTAGCACGTGGCTGGGCAGAGCAGCTTGCGAAGTCGGCGCCATTGGCCATGCAAACGGTGAAAGAAGTGCTGCGTGCAATTGAATGCAGGCCGCTGCGCCAGACCTTCGAGACCATGCGGACCGGTGACCTGCCGGTCTATCGCGCCATGCTGAAATCCGATGATGCCGCCGAGGGTGTGCGGGCTTTCGTCGAGAAGCGCGAACCGGTGTTCAAAGGAAAATAGAGCGATGGCAAGACCCGATGTAAACACCGTCACCCGTGTTGCCAGCCTCGGTGGCGGTCCGATCGGCGCAGGCTGGGCAGCGCATTTCCTCGCCCGCGGATACGACGTCACGGGCTACCTTCACACCATGACTGAGGAAGCAGCCTACCGCAAGATTCTGGATACCGCGTGGATCAGCCTCACCGAACTTGGTCTGGCTCCCGGCGCGTCGCGCGACCGCCTGCGGCTTACGGACAAGCTTGAAGACGCCGTTGCCGACGCCGGCTTCGTCCAAGAGAGCGCACCCGAGCGGCTCGACGTAAAGCAGGATCTGTATAAGCGGCTCGGGGCCATCGTTCCGGCCGATGTGGTCATTGCCTCCAGCACGTCGGGATTGATGATGAGCGAGATACAGGCCATGTGTCCGACGCCGGAGCGCACAGTGATCGGCCACCCGTTCAATCCGCCATATCTCCTTCCCCTGGTGGAGATCATTGGCGGGAAGAAGACATCTCCCGATGCCGTCACTTGGGCAAGTGAATTTTACGCTCGCTCCGGCAAGGCGCCATTGGTCATGAAGAAGGAGATTCCAGGTTTCGTCGCAACCCGCCTTCAGGAGGCATTGTGGCGCGAGGCATTGCACATGGTGGCCAATGGCGAGGCAACACCCGAGGACATCGACATCGCTCTGATCAACGGCCCTGCCCCGCGTCTTGCAATTCAAGGTCAGTGCATGGCCTTCCATGTGGCATGCGGTGAAGGCGGAATGGCCACAAATCTCGACCAGTTCGGTCCGGCCCTGAAGCTCCCATGGACACGGCTCGAAGCGCCGGAGCTGACTAAGGAGCTGCGCGATCGCATGGTGGATGGCTGCAATGCCATCGCCGGTGGACGTCATTTCGAAGAAATGGCCGCGGAACGCGATCACGCCATCGTCGGTATACTCAAGGCTGTCCGGCAGGCAAAGGCACGGCGCTGATCGACCCGCCGCCTCACATGGGCAGCACGCGGGCGGCGATTGCTATCTTGGCTTCTTACGCCTTGCATGCTCGCCCTGGATAAAGGAATAGACGGTGCCCGGCCATGACGGTGCGGCCTCATTTTCCGGCCAGGCTTGACGATATTCGCTCGGCTTCTTGCCGAATGTCTGCACGAAGCTCTGCGAGAAATATGACATCGAATTGAAACCGCAAGCGGCCGAGACCTCACGTATCGACATTCGCGTGGTACTCAGCAAGACGCGTGCATACTGAAGGCGCAGGAGCTTGCTGTATTGCACGATGGTGCAGCCCGTGTCACGTTTGAACAGACGTTCGAGCTTGCGTTGCGACACACCTATCTCTCGGCATACGCGCGGCACCGGCGACGGCTCCTCAAGCCGCGCCTCGAGAAGCACCATCGCAGCATGCACGTCCGGATGCACATCATCATGCTTGCCGCCGGTAGCATGGCGTTGCATTCCTTCTGCGTGACGTCGGTGATGATGGAGCACCTGATTTGCCACTTCGGCCGCAAGTTGCTCCCCATATTGTCGGCCCACCAGATGAAGCATCAAGTCGAGTCCGGCAGTACCGCCCGCGCAAGTCATCAGGTGGCCATCGGTGGTATAGAGCTGTTCGACCACTTGCAGCTTGGGAAAGGCCTCGACCAGTCCGGCCATCATCGACCAATGTGTGGTCACGCGTTGGCCTCCGATGAGGCCTGCCCTTGCAAAGGCATAGATGCCAAGCTCGACGGCAACCAGATCGATCTGTCTACGAGCGTGATTGCGCAGCCACCGCGCCAGCTTGCTGTCCTCGTAGTGTTCCGCTCCCCAACTGCCGCAAACCAGGATCATTCCGGGCCTCGGTCCCTCCTCCAGGGATCCACACGCAACCTGAAGGCCATTGCTGGCCGTGACATTTCCGGACTCGGGAGACCGGAAGTCCCACGAATACAACGGCTGCGGCGCAAGATAGTTTGCGATGCGCATCGGCTCCATCAGCATCGTCACGGTCATCATGTTGAAACGCGGGATCAAGACGAAAGTGACCGTCAGCGGGGTGGCATTCATGTGCTCATCACCTGCCAGTTCAGTTGCGAACCCATCCGAATGTGCATCCGCTGGTAGCTGAATGCAGCACGACGAAAAAAATGCAATACTGGCGAATAATTTACAACATCAAGACTCTATCCGGCAAATCATTTCAAGCTCTGGAACTGTTCTGGGGAGACAGCGCTGTGAACTTCGAAGTCATCGTAACCTGCGCCGTGACAGGAGCAGGAGATACGGTCGGAAAACACCCTGGCGTGCCAGTGACTCCTGAACAGATCGCGCAGGCGGCGATCGATTCCGCCAAGGCCGGCGCGTCGGCAGCCCATCTCCATGTGCGCGACCCCGAGACGGGCAAAGGCTCGCGAGATCCCGAACTCTTCAAGCGGGCAGTGGACATCGTGCGTTCCAGCGCCACCGACGTCGTCATCAACCTGACCGCAGGAATGGGCGGAGACTGGATGATCAGCGAAGACGATCCGTGCAGGTCCGGGCCCGGAACCGACATGATCGGGCCGGAGGAGCGCCTGAGGCATGTCGAGATGCTGCGTCCGGAGATCTGCAGCCTCGACTGCGGGTCGATGAATTTTGGCGATGGCAACTATGTTTACATGTCGACCCCTCCCTACCTCCGGCGAATGGCCGCTCTGGTGAAGGAATGGGGCGTGAAGCCGGAACTCGAGGTCTTTGACCTCGGCCATATCCGCCTTGCGAAGCAGTTGATCAAGGAGGGATTGATCGAGGACCCGCCGATGTTCCAGATCTGCCTAGGCATTCCATGGGGCGCAGATCAGTCGGTGGACAACATGAAGGCGATGAAGGATCAACTCCCAACCGGCGCCAACTGGTCCAGTTTCGGCATATCGCGCATGCAGATGCCAATGGCCGCGGCAGCCGTTGCCATGGGTGGGAATGTCCGCGTCGGCCTAGAGGACAATCTTTATCTCGACCGTGGCGTGCTCGCCACGAACGCGCAGCTGGTCGAGCGGGTGGTGGGCATTGTCGAGCGTATGGGAGGACGTGTACTGACACCTGCGGAGGCCCGCACCAGACTCGGCCTCAAGAGGCGATCTTGAACTTGACCTTGACCAGGGCCGCGACCGGCATCGGATTGTCGTTGGACCGGGTCAGCAAGCGCTACGGCCAGATGAAGGCTGTGGATGACATTTCCCTCGACGTCGAGCCTGGCGAATTCCTGACTCTTCTCGGTCCATCTGGCTCTGGCAAGACGACCCTTCTCATGATGATCGCGGGGTTCCAGAACCCGACGAGCGGAGACATCCGGGCGGATGGAAAATCCATTGCGGCCGTTCCGCCTGAAAGGCGCAACTTCGGCATGGTGTTCCAGGGCTACGCCCTGTTCCCACACATGACGGTGCGCCGCAATATTTCCTACCCGCTCGACATCCGCGGATGGAGCAAGGACCGGATCGAGGCTCGTGTCAGAGAAATGCTCGACCTCGTTCAGTTGCGCCCCCTCTCCGAGAGGCTGCCGCGGCAGCTTTCCGGCGGCCAGCAGCAGCGCGTGGCCCTGGCGCGGGCGCTGAGCTTCTCGCCGCAAGTGCTGCTGCTCGACGAGCCGCTGGGCGCGCTGGATCGCAAGCTGCGGATTGAAGTTCAGGAGCAGCTTAAGAACATTCACAAGCAGGTTGGAACCACCTTCATCTACGTCACACACGACCAGGAGGAGGCACTCACCATGTCGGATCGCATCGTGATCATGAATCACGGCAGGATCGTGCAGGTGGGGCCTCCGGCGGAACTCTATGAGCGCCCGAAGACAGCCTTTGCCGCCAATTTCCTGGGCAAGAGCAACTTTCTCGTCCGTGGCGAACGGACCTACGCCCTCAGGCCGGAAAAAATCGACGTACACCCCGCAGGGCAGGCCTCCGGACCAAACATTTTGCCCGGCATGATCCGCACGGTCACCTACATGGGCTCGCTCATCAGGCTCGTTGTGCGGATAGACGGGATAGACGATGTGGAGGCCCACATCGACGCCTGGCGCACGACGTCGCAATTTTCGGAGGGGCAAGCCGTCGACCTGAGTTGGATCGATGCAGCCGCCGTCGAGGTGACAGGCGCTCATGAAATTCAAGCGGACAGCAGAGCCGCGGAAGAAGAACCCGGATCATAACCGGGACAAGACCAAACTGCGCGAGGATGCGCACTACGAGGAGGAAACGACAATGCAATACAAGACCTTTGCCCGGGAGTTGGCATTCGACGCCGCCACCGCCTACAAGGCGGACCGGCTAGACCGCCGCAGCTTTCTGACCTTGTGCGGCTTACTTGGTATCGCCTCTCTGGCGGTCTCTGCCGGAGACGCTGACGCCGCGGCCAACCAGATTGTTATGTGGAACTGGGGCGGAGAATCCGAGAAGTGCCATGGCGATGCCATAGGCAAACCTTTTGAGGCAGCGACCGGCATGCCCCTGACGTTTGACACCTCTGGCCCGCTGCAGGGAAAGATCAAGGAAATGGTTGACTCGGGCAAGGTCACCGCCGACGTTTGCGACGCCGATGGTTTCGACGCTATCGCCCTGGGCAGATCTGGCCATCTCGAGCCAATCGACTACAACATCGTCAACAAGGCCCAGATCAAGCCTGGATTTGCATGGGATCACGGCGTCTGCGTGATCTTCTATGGCTATGCCTTCATGTATGACACCCAAGCCTTCGGCAGCAATCCGCCGAATTCCTGGGCGGATTTCTTCGACACCGCAAAGTTCCCCGGCAAGCGTTCCCTCTACAAGTGGGCCAACGGTTCAATCGAAGGGGCCCTTCTTGCCGACGGCGTCGCCAAAGACAAAGTCTACCCGTGTGATGTGCCGCGCGCCCTCGAAAAGATCAAGGCTATCAAGGATGACAGTCTTTACTGGGGTTCCGGCTCTGAAGCCCATGACATGATTGTAAATGGTGAAGTGGTGATGGGCATGGTCTGGCAGAACCGCGGCAAGACCATTGAGGAGCGAACCAACGGCCGGTTCAAGCTGGTGATGAATGAGGCCATCGCCATGCCTGGCGCCTATATCGTGCCAAAGAACAATCCAGCTGGCCGCGAGAACGTCATGAAGTTCATTGAGCAGGCGCTCCAGGTCGAGTCGCAGCTGAAGATCCTCGATTGCCTGGGCATGACGCCATCGAATCCAGAAGCCTTCGCCAAGATACCTGAAGCCATGCAGCCCTACGCCATCAATTCCGCGATGAACATCGATAAGGTGGTGTTCAATGATCCGGTCTGGTGGGCCGAACAGGGTGGAGATGCCGTCAACGCATTCCTCGATGCCATTGGCTAGAGCTTGAATCGATTCCATGCCGGGCGTGCCGCTCGGCATGGGTCCCTGGGACCAGAGAGCAGACATGGCAAAGCCCATGGCATCCCTTCGCATGAGCCCCTACTGGCTGCTGGTGGCACCGGCCGCCCTGCTCATACTCATTCTGTATGTGGCGCCAATTGCCAATGTCCTGTTGCTCAGCGTCACTGACCCAAAGCCCGGGCTTTCCAACTACGCCAAGATCGTCGAAAGCGGCACCGTTACCCGGCTGATCGGGACCACCATCCGACTATGTCTGGTCACCACGTTTTTTAGCGTCACGCTTGGTTATATCGTCGCCTTCGCAATGATGTCGTCGATCGGCCGTCTCCGCCGCCGCATGATGACTATCCTTCTGATCTCCTTCTGGATTTCGGTGCTTGTCAGGTCATTCGCCTGGCTCATGCTGCTCGGCCACAACGGGCTCATCAACAATGCTTTGATTGCTGTCGGCCTCATCAAGGATCCGATTGCCTTCGTGAGGAACGAACTCGGCGTGCTGATCGGCACCACAGAATATATGATACCCTACGCGGTCTTGCCGCTGCTCGCCAACATGCAGGGGATCGACCAGCGCATCCTCAATGCATCCCGCAGCCTCGGCGCCACCAATGTACAGACATTTTTTCGGGTGTTTCTGCCGCTCACCACGCCAGGCATCGTCGCGGCATCGCTTCTCGTCTTCATCAGCTCACTCGGATTCTACGTCACCCCTGCCGTCTTGGGGGGCGGCAAGGTACAGATGATCGCGGAATATATTTCCGTGCAGCTTCTCGTTACTGTGCGTTGGGGCACCGCGGCGATGCTGGCGACCGTCATGTTGGTCAGTGTTCTGACGCTGATGTATGTGCTCAACCGCTTCATGAAACTCTCTACGATCTTCGGCGGGGGCGCACGATGAAGCTCTCCCTCGCCGCCCGACTGAACCGCATCGCCGCGTGGATCATCCTGCTTGTTCTGATCGTTCCCTCGCTGGTCTCCATTCCCGTTTCGATCACATCGAAGTCCTATCTCTCGTTGCCTTGGGACGGGGTGTCGCTCCGGCATTTTCGCAGCCTGCTCTCTAGCGATGAGTGGCTTATGAGCTTCGGGCAAAGCCTTCTGATTGCCTTTGCTTCTGCCTTGCTCGCAACGACGATCGGAACGCTCGGCGCCATCGGTCTATGGCGGCTTGCCAGCCGGGTTGGCGAGATGGTCCGCGCATTCCTGCTTCTGCCGCTGATGGTGCCGCCGATCATTTCGGCCATGGCCTTCTATCGCTGGTGGGTGCCGCTGGGTCTCATCGACTCCTACGCAGGATTGATCCTCGCCCACTGTATCCTGGCAATACCAATGGTAATGATCACGGTCTCGGCCTCGCTGGCCAATTTTGACCTTCGGCTCGAGCAGGCGTCACGCAGCCTCGGTGCTTCAGTCACCGAGACTGTTTGGCATATCATATTACCGGGCATCAGGCCGGGCATCGTCGCCGGTGCGGTATTCGCTTTCATCTTGTCGTGGGACGAGATCGTGGTTGCCCTCTTCATCTCAAAATTTGACGTCTTCACCCTGCCTCGCCGGCTATGGAACGGAATGCGTGAGAACACCGACCCAAGAGTTGCCGCGGCTGCCGTGGTCCTCATCGGGATCACCCTCGTCGCCCTCGTCATCTTCTCTCTGATCTCCCGCCGCCGGCAGGATGATCATGCGTGAATTCCGGAGGAAACCGTGAGTCTAGTCAGATCCCATGAAGACCAACTGCTGCTCGACACGATCCAGGCCTTCATGAGGGCGGAACTCTTCCCGCACGAGGATCTGGTGGACAAGCTGGGGGAGGTTCCGCTTGATCTCGGCCGTCAGATCGAGAAGCGCGCCAAGGATGTGGGCCTCTATGCGGCCAACCTGCCGGAGAGTGTGGGTGGCGGCGGACTGGGCCTCTCGGCCAAGGCGATCATGGAGCGGGAATACGGCAAGACCAGCCATGCGCTTCATTCCTGGGTTGCACGACCTACTGAGTTGCTGCTGGCTTGTGAAGGCGATCAGGTCGAGCGTTACCTGGTGCCATGTGTCCGCGGCGAGAAGCGCGAGCTATTTGCGTTGACCGAGCCGGAGGCTGGTTCGGACGTCATGGGGATGAAGTCCCATGCCAAGCGTGATGGCAGTGATTGGATACTGAATGGTTCAAAGCACTTCATTTCTGGCCCCGTGCTGCCCGACTTCGCCATCGTCTTTGCGGCGACCGGAATCGACGAGACACCGCGCGGCCCCCGAAAGCGGATCACCGCATTCCTTGTCGATGTTGGAACTCCCGGCTTCGAGATCCGCGATGGCACCCACTGTGTAAGCTATAGGGGTTACAAGACGTTCCAGCTCAGTTTTGACAATGTACGACTTGGCCCGGGCCAGATCCTCGGTGAGGAAAGCCAAGGACTGGAGATGTCGAGTAAATGGCTCACATACGGGCGAATTTGGGTCGGCGCATCCTGCTGCGGCAAGGCTGAGCGGCTGCTGGGACTGGCCACCGACTGGGCTGCCACCCGCAAGCAGTTCGGCCAAGCCATCGGCAAATTCCAGGGCACAGGATTCAAGCTGGCTGACATGGCGACCGAACTCCGGGCCGCCGATCTGCTGGTTGAAGATGCCGTCCGGCGCAGTGAGGCGGGAATGATTACCGACGCCGACATTTCCATGGTGAAACTCTACTGCTCGGAAATGGTGAACCGCGTGGCCGACAACACGGTTCAGATCTACGGCGGCATGGGTCTCATGGAAGAGCTGCCGATTCAGCGTCTATGGCGTGATGCCCGGCTCGAGCGGATCTGGGATGGCACATCGGAAATTCAGCGCCACATCATTTCGCGCGCCATTTTGCGGCCGCTCGGCGCATGACGCCCAAGCGCCGAGCCAATCTCGATCGGCTGCTGCGTCCGCGCCATGTCGCGGTCATCGGCGGTCGTGATGCCGAGACCGTCGCTGGCGAATGCGCCCGAATCGGCTTCACAGGGCCCTTATGGTCGGTGAATCCAAAACGAGTGGAAATCAGAGGTCATCGGTGCTTTGCCAGCGTCGAGGACTTGCCAGAGGCACCGGACGCTGTTTTCCTTGCCGTACCAAAGGACGCTTCCATCGATACGCTCGCGAAGCTCAACGCAATGGGCGCGGGCGGCGTGGTTTGCTACACGGCCGGCTTCGGCGAGACAGGTCAAGACGGCGCCAATGCGGAAGCCCGGCTCGTCGAGGCCGCCGGGGATCTGGCATTGGTCGGCCCGAATTGCTACGGCATCATCAACTACGTCGACCGTGTGGCGCTTTGGCCCTTCGCCCATGGTGGGCGGTGTCCTGGCTTTGGCGCCGCCATCGTCACCCAGAGTGGCATGCTGTCGTCAGACCTCACCATGAGCCAACGGTCGGTGCCATTTGCCTACATGGTCTCGGCCGGCAATCAAACCATGTTGCGGCTCGAGGATTTCGTCGATGCGCTGAGCGAACGCCAAGAGGTCCGCGCCTTTGGGCTTCACACCGAAGGACTGAAGGATGTCGCTGCGTTTGAAAAAGCTGCCTTAAAGGCGCTTGCGGCAGGCAAGCCGATTGTGGCCCTCAAGACGGGAACATCTCGGCTGGGCTCCAGTCTTACGATAAGCCACACCGGATCGCTTTCGGGAACAGAAGAGCTCTATGAGGCCTTGTTCGACCGACTCGGCATCATTCGCGTCACGAGCCCGGCTCAACTCCTGGAGACTGTAAAGTTCCTCACAGTTTCCGGAACTCTCAAGGGACGGCGCATTGCAGGTCTCACCTGCTCGGGAGGCGGCGCCACCATGCTAGCGGATCATGCCGAGACGATTGGGCTCGACTTCGCGGCATTACCGGAAACCACCACCCAGGAGCTTCGCACGCAGCTTCCTTCAACAGCCACGGTGACCAATCCACTCGACTACACTACGCCGATTTGGGGTATGCGGGAAAGGACCCTGCCAGTCTTCAAGACACTTCTCAGTGATCCATATGATGCCGCAGTGATCGTCCAGGACTACCCCGCACCCGGATTGGACGAGAGCAAGGTCTTCTACCGCAACGATACCGATTCTTTCGTCGAGGCCGTGCAGGCTGCAGGCCTGCCGGCCGCTGTCTGCAGTACCCTGCCGGAGAATCTCGATGCCGCTACGCGAGACGATCTCGTTGCGGTTGGCGTTGCTCCGATGCAAGGCATTCATGAATGTCTCAACGCCATGGAGCAAGCCGCTTGGTACCAGCGCCGGCGCACCGAGATCCTGTTGGATCCCGCACCCGCTCTTGCTTTAAAGGACAGTTCGGCAGACTCCGTCAGACCAATCGATGAAGCGATGGCGAAGGAGATGCTGCAGAATTTCGGCATCCCCACGCCACGAGGCCTGGTCGCAATGGGTGCTGATGCGCCGCATATTGCAGAGCAGTTGGGATTTCCCGTCGCCCTCAAGATGGTGAGCGCAAGATTGCCGCACAAGACAGAGGCAGGCGCGGTCACCTTGGGGCTCACCGATGCCAGTGCCGTGGCTGCGGCAGTCACCAAGATGAGGCATGACGTTTGTGACTATGATCCATCTACCCTGACCGACTGCTTCCTGATCGAGCGGATGATGGAGCCACCCATTGCCGAACTCATGGTCAGTATTCGCAAAGATCCTCAGTTCGGCCATGCCATGACGCTCGCCAGCGGCGGCATTCTGGTAGAACTTCTGGCTGATGCAATCACTGTCCTCTTGCCGGCTACGCGACTAGATATCGATCGCGCACTGTCACGGCTCTGCATCGACAAGCTTCTGTCCGGCTACCGTGGCAAGCCCAAAGCACATCGACCGGCACTACTCGACACGCTCGAACGGCTGGTGGCCTTCGCCACCGAGAAGAACAATGGGATCTCCGAAATCGAGATCAATCCACTTTTCGTGCTGGGCGATGGCACCTGTGCCGTCGATGTCCTGATGCAGGTCAGCGCATGACGAAGGGATTGGCCAGAGGCTGATCAGAGGTATTGATCCAGACCGTCTTCGGCCGCGTGTAGTCGTAGATGGCCTGCAGACCGCTTTCGCGGCCATAGCCCGATTCCTTGAAGCCGCCGAATTCGGCAATCGGCGACACCACCCGATAGGTGTTGACCCAGACGATGCCGGCGCGAAGGCGTTTGGTCACCCGCAGCGACCGTGCGCTATCCTTGGTAAAAACGCCAGCGGCAAGTCCATGTTTGGTATCATTCGCCAACCGCACCACTTCCTCTTCCTGCTTGAAGCGCAGCACACTCAGCACCGGACCGAACAGTTCGGTGTCCACAATCTGCATCTTTTGATCATGACACTCAATTATAGTTGGTTCATAGAACCAGCCACGATTCTGCCCCGGTGGCCGTTGTCCGCCGGTAAGAAGCTTGCCACCCTGCTCCTGTGCCAGGGCCACTTCGCTCCCGATCCGCGACAACTGCCCCATCGTTGCAAGAGGTCCCATCTGCGTTTCTTCGGCGAGCGGATCGCCGATACGGATCTGCCTGGCGTATGCGACCATCTTGTCAAGGAACTGATCGGCAATCTTGTCGTGCAGATAGAGCCGGGAGCCCGCAACGCAGGACTGTCCGGTTGCACCGAATATGCCTGCTATCGAACCATTTACGGCACTTTCGAGATCCGCGTCATCGAACACGATGAAGGGCGACTTGCCACCAAGTTCAAGTGAAACCTGTGCGAAATTTTCTGCCGAATTGCGGATGATGTGCCTTGCCGACTGTGGACCGCCGGTGAAGCTGATACGCTGCACAAGTGGATGCGAGCTCAAGACCCGTCCACATGGCTCGCCGTGACCAGTCACGACATTGAAGACACCGGGAGGAAATCCTGCTTCTTCCACCAGCTTGGCAAATTCCAGCATCGGCGCGGAGGCATGCTCTGAAGCCTTTAGAACCACTGTATTGCCGGCCGCCAGAGCGGGACCAATCTTTACGGCGGCAAGGAACAATTGAGAGTTCCAAGGAACCACGGCTGCGACTACGCCCAACGGCTCGCGCATGGTCATCGCCCACATGTCAGGCTTGTCGATGGGCAGGGTCGATCCCATGACCTTATCGGCGGCACCGGCGTAAAAGTGAAAGAATTCGCCAATGTACTTTGCCTGCCAACGCGTCTCCTTCAACATCTTGCCGGTATCGATGGTTTCGGTGCGTCCCAGATCCTCGGACTTGTGTGCCAAAAGTTCCGCGAGCTTGCGCAGATAGCGTGCCCGGGCCGAGGGCACCATTGTGGCCCAATCGCCTTCACTGAAGGCGCGGTGAGCAGCCCTGACGGCACGATCCACATCTTGTGCATCAGCCTCTGGAATCTCGGCCCATGCTTCACCGGTCGCGGGATTGATGCTGTCGAAGGTCTTGCCGGCACTGGCGTTCACCCACTCGCCATCGATGAACATTTGATAACGTTTCAGTTGCGCCATGCTGTGATACTCCCTGCCATGCCGTTACCGTATTCACCGCTCAGCTGCCAATGGTACAAGTATTTCGCCGCATGCTGTCGGAAATATGCTAACAATGTTTTGCAACGCGCGGTTAGCCTTTAGTCCAGTCATCCGGTGGAGCGATTGTCGTGGCTC
Source organism: Alphaproteobacteria bacterium (assembly GCA_020441605.1). Next base: position 18,627 of record JAGRLX010000156.1, on the reverse strand, counting down.
AAAAAAAGGTAATAGGCGCCCCGCTGATGATTGGCGGGAGGAAGCTGTCTCTGTCGCGGGCGATCCGCGCCGGCGACTTTGTCTTTCTCACGGGACAGATCCCATTCAAGGATGGCCAGGTGATGACCGCCGGTTCCGTGGAGGACCAGACTCGGGCGGTGCTGGAGGACATCAAGATGACACTGGCAGCGGCAGGCTGCGAACTCCACGATGTCGTGAAGACCATGGTGTGGCTGCGTGACCGCGCTGACTTCCCGGGCTTCAATGCCGTCTACGGAGAATATTTCCCGGTAGACCCACCCGCCCGCTCGGCAGTGGTCAACGAACTTCTTGTAGACGTGCGTGTGGAGGTCGAAGTGATCGCCTACAGGCCAGAGCAGACTTGAGATGGCAGAACGCTGCCCGGACGGTACGGCGTTGGAAGTGACCGGCGCGGCTGGCGCCGCCGTGGTCTTGGTCCACGGCCTCGGTATGAACCGCCATTCATGGCAATGGCAGACCGCAGCCCTCTCCAGAAACTATCGCGTCATCACCTATGACCTTTATGGCCATGGCGACAGTCCCGATCCGCCGGCCCCACCATCATTGACATTGTTTTCCCGGCAGTTGCGCGGGCTTCTCGACCATCTGGTGATCAGCAGAGCCGCTGTCCTGGGATTTTCGCTGGGCGGAATGATCGTCCGGCGCTTTGCCATGGACAGTCCCGAACGCTTGTGGGCGCTCGGTGTCCTGCATTCGGCCCATGCGCGCGACCAGGCTGCCCATAATGCCGTGCAGGCTCGTGTTTACCAGGCGCGCACCGAGGGCCCTGCATCTACTGTCGAGGCCGCACTGACGCGCTGGTTCACCGATAGGTTTCGCGCCAACAATCCCACCACAATTGATTTGATCCGCAGTTGGATTCTTGCCAACCGCAAGGAGGTCTATGCGCCGATCTATCAGGTACTGGTCGACGGCGTTGCGGAACTCATCGACCCGGGTACTCCCATCGCCATTCCGACGCTGGTGATGACAGGAGATGAGGACTACGGCAATTCACCTGACATGAGCCGGGCGATTGCAGCAGAAATTCCCGAATCTCGGCTGGTTATCCTGCCGGGTTTGCGCCACCTGGCACTCGCCGAGGCACCCGGCATCTTCAATGCGGAACTGATGTCGTTCTTGTCGTCGGTTGAGGCGCATGACTGACCGCGCCAGTATTCCCACCGAAATCCGTGTGACCAAGTCTAATAGCAGGCTTTGCGAGCCCTGCTGCACAATGCTGCTGGCTGATCGTGGCGCGGAAGAGATCAAGATCGAAAGCTCCGAAAGCGGTATTAACGGCAGATGGGCCCTTCATCGCGATGACGCCGCAGCCCGCAAACGGGCCGGTTATCTCATCTGCCGCAATCGCTGCAGCAGGAGCAATGTTCGAGATATGAGAAGTGAAATGATCTGGGCGGACATTCGCGGTCTCGGTCGTTCAGGCCGAAAGATAGTCGAAAACTTTAGTATGGTCATATCGGAGCACGGGGGCCTGGGACATGTAACACGAGGCAAATCTGGCACGCCGCCTGTCCACGCCACCATGCAAGGGATCGGTGATCCGCGTGGTGGCAGGAAGCCTGTGCCAGCTGACTGTTCTGCGGCGAAGTGACAGAGACCATGGGCGGTTTGATCAACATGACCGGTCAGGGGTTTTACCTGACGCGTCCTACACGGTCACGAACAATTAGGGCCAACAGGAGATGAGACATGAACCTGAAGATTAGAAAGCTCGTCAATTTTGAAGAGGAGATCCATTTCGAAGGTGAGCGCGCGGCGATACCGCCACTGCGCGTATTCGGTGTGGCTGCCGTCGTGAAGAACCCCTGGGCAGGCCGAGGCTATGTCGAGGATCTAAAACCGGAGATTCGCGCCTTCGCTCCGATCCTCGGCAAGCTCCTGACAGAACGCATCATGACTCTCGCCGGCGGCGCCGACAAGATCGAGGCTTACGGCAAGGCGGCGATGGCGGGTCTCGACTGCGAGCAGGAGCACGCCTCGGCCCTGATCCATACTCTGCACTATGGGAATTTCTTTCGAGAGGCGGTCGGCGCAAAGAGCTATCTCGGGTTCACAAACACGAGGGGCCCAGCCAACAGCCAGTTGCAGGTCCCACTCATGGACAAACATGACACGGGCCGCCGATCTCATTACTTGACGGCGCAATTCTCGATCTATGATGCGCCAGCGGCCGATGAACTCATTGCCGCTCTTGGCGGCGCGACGGGCGGCCGTCCGCATCACCGCATTGGCGATCGCTATCAGGATCTGGCGGAAATTGGCGCAGATGTCAGCAATCCGGCAAAGCTTTCGTCCTGATTTGGCACCACGTCCATGATGTGATGTTGCCACAACAGACAAAGAACATTTGCCGCTGTCGGCTTCCGGCAGAACTGGATTGTCATTGAAGTTTTCGGCTGAGCCTCCGCACAGTTCATTACGCCGGGTCTTAGCGGTCTATCCAGACCAAGAAACGCGGGCGCGTCGCGACCCGGTGGGCGCCGCGGCTCCCAGCGAAGCGAAAGGCGGGGCTTTCACGCGTTGGGCGATCACGTTCACGAAATTCTCTGCAGCCGAGGAAGAGGGAGTTTAGACTAGCGTATGGGTTGTCAAACGGGAACTTTCGTCTGAAATCAGTGAAGGTGCCTGGAAGGCATTTTCCATCGCTGCGGCATAGGCAACATCAGTGATACCGCTTTTTGGACGCCAACACCTCGGCATCCGCTCCCGCACCGGCGCCCTCAATCCAACTGCCTGATTGTCGACTCACCAATCGACCAATGAGGTGACGCTCCCATCAAGAACTTGGCACATAGTGCCTCTTCTCATTCAATGGCCAAATTCGTACCATGAAATACGGGGACTCAAAACCTTCATTGATCAGTATGAAGACCTAGAAGCCCGTCATGCTCATTTTGCGGGTGACGACAAGGTAGGGGCGGCGGCCCGGCAGATATACCGGGCCGCCCGTTGGCGCATCACGATGCGACGTAGTCCCACGACTTGAACGAGAGCTTCTGAACCGAGGCCGGGGCATCCGTGATCTTTCGGATGTTGGCCCAGGTCTGCTTGTAGTTCGGCAGGATCAACTCGTTGACCCCGGCATTGATGACGTTACCCTGGGCGCCGGCATCGGCGCCGAACAACATGAAGGTCTCCTTCCGCCTGGCGGTCGGCTCCGGATAGACCATCGCCTGCGTGGCGCCAACATCATTGTAGACCTCGACGAGATCGCCCGCTTTGAGCCCCAGCTCCGCCATGTCATCCGGATTGATCTGGATATAGGGATAGGGGAAACGGTCGGTGACGAAATCGTTGTCCTTGTCGAGGAACCAGTTCTGCCAGTTGATGTTGGAGCGGCCGTTGTTGATGAGGAAGGCATAACTGTCCCGCTGCGAAGCCTTGCCCGGCGCCTGCAATCCGCGCCATGCTCCAGCACAGAACAGAGCCTTCTTGTCCTCGCGGCCGTGGCGATCGAACTTGCCATCGGCATAGAGGCGATGGGTGCCGACGAGCTTGCCGTCCTTGAAGTCGACGACCGGCTCCTGAACGCCATTATTGCCCATGGCGCGCAGCCGCTCATAGGTAACGATCTGGCCAGTGTTGGCATGATAGCCGTCCATGAAGGCGTCTTCCTCGGATTTCCAGTCATAGCCCTTGAACTGGTCGGCATAGTCGTTGCGGCCACTTTCGCGCAGCACCTTCTCGATATGTTGGGCGAGGCCTGCGGCAATCATGCAGTCGGGCTTCGCCGAACCGGGACCATCCATGTATTTCTCGACGAGGCGCATGCGGCGCTCTCCGTTCATGGAGGTAAGGTTCATCTCGCCAGACTCGACCGCCGGCAGGATGACATGCGCAGCCTGGCCGATCTGCGTGTGAATGATATCGACATTCACCGAGAACAGGCCTCCAGCCTCGATCGCGGCAACGATCGCATCGACCAGCTCCTCGCGGGTGGCACCGGCACGCGCGTCCATCGCTTCCTTCACGATGTTGGTGCGCCGATTGTATTCGCGTTTGAAGACGGATGCGTTGAGCGTGGTCTTGTAGTGGTCGTTGGCCCAGATGTGGTGCACCTTGCCTTTGCCCGCGATCAACAGCTGATCGATATAGGGCGCAGGGCGACCAACATGGGCATCGGATGGCCGCATATAGCCTTCCTGGTGGCCGCCGAGACGGCAAACGCCTCCGCCCTCGCGACCCACATTGCCGGTCGCCAGCGCGATGTTTACCAGCGCGCCCACGGTACGGTAATTGTCATTGCCCCAGATGATGCCCTTCTCATAAGCCGTGACGCACTTGCGGCGCGAGCCATCATCTCTTGGCTTGGCGATCCACTCTGCGGCCTTGACGAGATCGGCTTCCGATAGGCCGCAGATCCTGGCGCCGTCGGCGAGCGACATCCTGCATTCCGCGCGCGCGGCTTCGAAGCTGCCGAGGGCAGCCGGATGGGCCTCGTCAAGCGGCACGGCCACCGCGTCCTGGATCGTCGAATTGGCGATGAACTCCTTGTCCACCCAGCCCTGGTCGGCAATGTAGGTGAAGAGCGTATTGAACAACGCCAGGTCGGTGCCGGAATTGATCTGCAGATGAAGCACGTTGTCCGCACCCCCCTCGACCCTGCAGGCGTTTACCGTCACCGTGTGGCGCGGATCGACGACGATGACCTTGGCCCCCTTCCGGATGCCGGGGATCATGTGGTTGAGGAACAGGTTGGTCTGGGTTTCCAGCGGATTGGCGCCGATCAGGAAGATCGTGTCGGTGAGACCGTAATCCTCATAGGCATAGTTCAGTTCGCCCACACCCATATCGCGCGTCGAGTGAACCTCGGAATTGTAGGCCGGGCGGTTATGGATGCGGCAGTTCTTCACTTTCATCGATTGAAAGTAGAGTTTACCCGTGCCCCACGTGTTTTCGTAGCCGCCGGCCGAGCCGCCATGGTCGAACATCGAGACGAACAGATCGTCCTCGTTGTCCTTGTCGATCACCCGCGCCGTGACACGCGCGACGAGGTCGAGCGCATCGTCCCAGCTCGTCGGCTGCCACGTGCCATAGCGCCAGATCATGGGTTCCTCGAGCCGTTGCTGCTGGGTGCCGGTCTTGTCGGAACGTCGGTTTTCCGCGATGCGCGCACCGCGAACCGAGCCGAGGCCGGAGTTCACGCTGCAGTTCATGTCAGGCTTAATGACGAGGTGCACGTCCTTCCCGTTCTGCTTCACGATGTTGTACATCGAGGGCGCATACCAGGCGTCGGACTCGGCCGGCTGCTGCTGCGAGAGATCCGCACCCATGGCATTTTCGCCGGGAGCCGTTCCGCCTTGCTTGTTCACCGGCCAAGTATAGGCATTGTAGCCGCAACCCACGATGCAGTAGTGGCAGGTAACGTTGTGTTGCTTCGCGTCTGCGGGGATGATCGGAAGACGGTCGATATTGCGCTTGAAAGCCATTTTTCCCTCCTTCAGAGCACGTTCGACAGGCGGCCATAGAGCAGTTCATCCACGCCCTCTGCGTAAATGTCGCCCTTGTCGTCGACGCGGAGCATGTATTGCGGCAGGTTCTGGGTCGCCTGCCCCCACGTCTGCTGACCGCCGGCCTCACAGTCAAAGACCGAGTAATGGCCGGGGCAGTTCATAGTGCGGCGCTCGGCATTATAGCTGAGCGGGAATCCCTTATGTGGGCAGACGGTGGTGAAGCCAACGATGTCGCCCTCCGGGCCGGCCCCACCTTCCACGGCCTTGCCGAGTTTTAGGAGCACACCCGGCGCGTCAGCGTCCGGATAGGCGATCTCCATGGGCTCGTTGACCTTAAGATCCTTCACGTTGGCAAGCCTGGTGGACGGGTAGTCGAGCAGTGCGCCATTGCTGGCGGCCCTCGCCTCACCGGCGCCGAGGCCGACGACTGGAAGCGCTGCCGCAGCTGCAAACCCGCCGCGCAGGAACTGGCGGCGTCCCACTTCGACCATCTTGTCACATCTTTTCATGGCACCTCTCCTATTGCGCGTACTGAAGGTAGGTTAGCGTGGTTCCGGGCTTGCGCTCCTGTGCGGCGCAGCACGGCGGGATCATGGTTTGTCAGGGGGTTTCACAGTCGGCATGTTCGGAAATCCGAACATGCTGCAGTGCCGAAGTTCAGGTTTCCGAACCGTTCAGGGCGTTTCACCGTGGACGCCGAGTCGCTTCATCTTCTCCCAAAGCGTGGTGCGCGAAACACCCAGGAGGCGCGCGGCCTCGATGATGTGGCCCTCGGTTTCGCGCAAAGCGCGCTCGATCTGGCGGCGTTCCGCCATGTCGCGCGCCTCGGACAGCGTGGCGAAAGCACTCTCAGTCGAAGCCGACACATCGGCGTACTCGGGAAACAGGTCACCGGGCATGATCCAGTCTGACTTCGCCATGGCCACGGCGCGTTCCATGCGGTTGCGCAGTTCGCGCACATTGCCGGGCCAGGGATAGTCCAGCGCAGCTTCGACGGTGAGGTCGCTGACGGCCCGCTTTTGCGGAGCACTACCGGCCCGGAATCGTTCAGCATAGAGATCGAGGAGCCAGGGAATGTCATCCGACCGATGCCGCAACGCCGGTATGTCGATGGTCATACCTGAGATGCGGTAGAAGAAATCCTCCCGGAAGCGGCCAGCACGGATGAGTTGCTGCAGGTCGTTGTGGGTGGCACACACGATGCGCCCATGAAAGATGACGGGCTGTTCACCTCCAAGGCGGTGGTACTCGCGGGTCTCGACCAGCCGTAGAAGCTTCGCCTGCACCGCCACGGGGAGTTCACCCACTTCATCGAGAAACAGTACGCCGCCTCGGGCGCGCTCGGCAAACCCTCGATGAAACGCTTGATGGCCGGAGCCGCGGAAGCCGAACAATTCCTGTTCGATGATGCTCTGCGGGATCGCCGCGCAATTGACGGTGACGAAGGGCTCCTTGGAGCGGCTGGAAATCGTATGGAGAAGCCGCGCGCATACCTCCTTGCCAACCCCCGTCTCACCCGTCAGCAGCAGCGGACTGGTGAGATCGCAGACCCTCCTGAGACTGGTTTCGACCTCTTGCATCTGCGCCGAGACTCCGAGCGCGCCAGCTGCCTGTGCGGCCGTCGAGCGCTGGATCAGCGTGCGCACACGCTCGATGACGAGGCCGACGTCGAAGGGTTTCGTCACATAGTCGGCGGCGCCCTCGCGCATGAGGGACACGGCCTGATCGATATCGCCGTAGGCGGTCACAAATAGGAAGGGCGGCAGAGGCGTCGCCGCCGCCAGCCGGCGAAACAGATCCTGTCCGCCCATGTCTGGCAGCCGGATGTCGCAAATCACCGCGTCCGGTGCCCCGGTTTTCAGAGCCCGGTAGGCCTCCTCGCCGGACGTCCACCACACCACCTCACCGCCTTCGAGCGACAGGGATTGGGCCAGCGACTCGCCCATCACGGGATCGTCCTCCACCAAGCCGACTTTTCGTCCTTCAAGCAGCACGCTCGATCTCTCCCCGGAGCGGCACCGTCAGCCGTATCGCCGTACCGTCCGCTGCGTTGCGCGGCACGACGATGCTCGCTCCCATTTCATCACAATGGCGCTTGACGATCCATAGGCCAAGACCCGACCGGCGATCGAGGGGTGCGGCACCGGCACCTTGGCGTTCCAGATATTCGCGCAGGTGCGATGGCAGACCCGGTCCATTGTCGGTGACCTCGGCAATGAAGTGATTCTCAGCGATCCGGCATGCGAGCCCTACCTCACCACCCTCGGCACTGCTGTGGCAGGCATTAAGCAGCAGGTTAAGCACAGCGTCGCGCACCGGCACTGCCGGCACCGGCACCGAACCGTCAAGGCCTATGTCCCATTTCAGCAGCAGCTTGCGGTGCCGCGCCTCGGGCTTCACCAGCAACCTCAGGTCATCAAGGTCGGTCGCAGTCAGATCACGAGGCCGCTGCTCCAGCCGGTAGGTGGTGAGTGTCGAGCGCACCAGGTCGCGGATGCCCGCCAACCCCTGCTCCAGGAGCCGGATCGACGTGGTCCTCACGTCCTCGCGTGTGCCATAGCGTTTAAGCGCATCGATGGCGTTGAACATGCCGCCCAGCGGGTTGTTGATCTCGTGCGCCATGCCGGACGCGAGCCTTCCGACGCTGGCGAGCTTCTCCTCCTCCGCCAGTTCCGCAGCCAGCTCTTCGCGCTCGTTCACGGCGCGGATCATGTCGTTGTAGCGCTCGAACAGGTCCCGGAACTCCGTGCTTTGTTCATGCACCACATCCGGCGGGATTGACGCCACCTGTCCCTCACGGCTCCTGGCGAAACAGTCAGACAAGACGCCGACGGGCCGTGCCATGCGCCGCATCACATAGGAGCCGAAGGCGACGAGCAGCAGCGTCAGCACGATGTTGGTGGCGACCAGTTCCCACAGGATCTCCGAACGCTCCTGCAGCAACGCCGAAATGTCGGCCACAGCATAAATTCGGCCGATGTTCTGGTCCTGGTAGCGAAGCAAGCGCATGAGCCTGGCCTCGGCTGCGTCTTCATCGAGCCTTACCTCGCTGGCGCCGGCAAACTGGGATGCCACGCCGGACGGCATGGCATCAAGCGGCGGAAACTCACGCGGCAGGCTGGAGGCGATGATGTGGTCCGCCGCGTTGGTGACCGTCACCCAGCGCACACCGAGGCCCTTGTAGCGCTCGCGCGAGCGGTCGAGCGTGTCGAAGACCTCCCACACATCCTCGCGCACGACGGAAGGAACGAGCGACGTCGACAAACCGTCGAGATAGGCCGACGACAATTGTTCCAGGTTGCGCTGCTGCGTTTCCTCGAGCCGTGACAGCGCACGGTACGAGACGACGGTGCTGATGGCGACCATAAGCAGCGCGACGAACACCGGCACGCGGACGGAATAGGGCCACCGCGCCTTCGGCTTGTCATGGCCGGGGACCGTCACTTGAGCAGGCTCCGCACCAGCCGCATCTTGGCGGCGATCGGTTCGAACAGGTCCTGCGGCTCCTCGGCAAATCCGTCGAGCTTCAGCAAGTCCAGCACGTCATCTCCGTCGGGCTCATCCTTCATCGCCAGCAGCGCATGGCGTATCAATTCGACATCCGGGCTTGCGGCCTGCCGCGCCAGACACGCCACGGGAGGAAATCCCAGAAGCTCGGACTTTCGGATAACCTTGGTCTGCGACGTGAGCGCAGGCTCGAGCGAGGCCATGACTTCCCACACATAGCCGTCGACACTGCCACTCTGCGCTAGGCCGGAGGCGACGGCGCGGACCACGTTACGGTGGCCATACGTGAAGATTGTCTGGCGGAAGAAGGCCTCCGGCTTCAGCCCGCGCGCGGCCAGGAGCGCCGTCGTGACGAGGTAGCCGGAGTTGCTGTTGGGGTCCGAGAAGGCGTGAAGGTCGCCCTTCAGATCGTCGACGCTTCGGGCGGCGCGGCCCGCCGGCACGATCAGATAGGAGCTGTAGAGCGGTTTGCTGTTCCACAGCGGAACCGCCACCAGTGCCAGCTGGTCCTCATACTGAACGAACGGGTAGCCGCAAATCCAAGCGGCCGTCAGCTGGCCAGACAGCAGCAGCGTGGTGATCTCCTCATAGGTGCGCCGCTGCACCAGCAGCACCTCCCTTCCTGCCAGCCGCGAAAGATAGGCCTTCAGCTTGGTCAGGAGTTCAATGTCATTACTGAGGAAAACCGGTGTTAGCCCAAATTTCAGGGGCTCCTCCGTCCGCGCCGTGGCCGGCGCCAGACACTGGGTCAGTGTTGCCAAGCCAGCGACAAGCGTACGGCGGCTCAGCCCCGGTTGCGATGTCTGTCGGACGTTGTTACCCATGCAAATATCATGGACATGTCCCGTGAGAGAAGTCCACTCTCTCCATGATGTGTGCATTGAGGCAAAGGATCGAACCACTCGCAATTACCAGACGTTGCCGCCCGACTTGGGGACGCCGACCCATTTCAGGAGCAACAGATCGGAGCCGATCTTCCTACAATCATATATCAAATAGTCCCTTGGATGGCATGGGCGACAAGAGCTTCGGCGGATCCTGGGCATTCGTCTGCGCGTATGATGGTCGCTCACAAATTGATCCCGTTGATCCCGCTGACGTCGAACCCGTGGGCTCCGCATTTGTCGATCATAGTGGTCTCCTAGAAGCGTAGAGGGTTCCTGCCTGAATGCAGACTGGTTCATGAGTCATGACGACGCGCGTCGAAAGATCGAGGAATGGCGCAGATGCTACAATGAAGAATGAAGAAAAACCACATAGCGGGATTGGCCAAGTCGTGCCGACTCAGCTGCACAATCCGGGCGGCGCATCCAGCCCGTCACCGGCGAAAGAGGTCGAAAACTCTGGCCTCAGGTGATGCAGCGTACGGGAGCGGAGCCAGCCCAAACGGCACCAACCTTTCAACGAGGGCGCTCCCGGGCGCAGGTCACAAGAAGTCGAGTATCACCTCCCAATTGTTAACGCTGACGCCGATTGCCTTCGCCAGCTTCTGCTCCCGCAGTTTGACCAGTGCGCGGTAACAGCCGTCCATCGCCTGCTTGTGTCAGAACTTCTGCATCTCTGGTCCATGGGTGAACACTTCGCAGTCATGAATGAACAAAATGTCGAAATATTCCACCCCTAGGCGTTGTAGCGGATCCTCAAAACTCCGCATAGTACCGTCGTAGGTGTAATCGAAACGCGTCTTGAACTCCGCGGCACCGCCCCAAGGTCTAAAATCAACGTCTCTGCGCCGCGCTGCCATCAGCACCCTGCCCATCTTGGACGACAATAGAAATTCATCACGCGGACGCCAACGCAAGTAATGGCCGAGACGCAGTTCCGCTAGGCCGTGGCCATAATAGTATGGCGCGGTGTCGAAGTAGCGCATCCCCGCGTCCAAGGCACAGGCAATCATCGCACCTGTCTCCTGCTCGGAGATAGGCTTCAGAAAATTGCGGATAGGTGCGGCACCAAATCCGATATCTGTGATTTTGAAGCCGAGGCGGCCGGATGTGCGGGTATTGACGCTGGTCATGGTCTCTTTCCCCAAGCTCTCAGCATTCAGGATGCTTAAACGATAAAGCAGTTCTTGTCCACGGTGCACATAGGGTGTAACGATGTGTCGAAGTTGAGCGATGCCGGGTTAGGACTGCTCAGGGAGTTAGCGGGGAAAGTTGCCGAAAAAACCACCTCAGAAGCCAAGCATCAAGGACATTGCTGCGAAGACAGGCCTGTCACCGGCCGCCGTTTCATATGCGCTGTCGGGCAACGGCAGGGTGTCGGACGAAACCCGCAAGGCGGTTCTCAGTGCCGCCGAAAAGATGGGCTTCATCCGCGATGCGAATGCCGCACGGCTTCGTTCCGGCCGATCGTTCCTGCTTGGCGCCGTAATCCACGACGTGTCGAATCCGTTTTTCGGCGAACTGCTGTCAGACTTTGAAGCCGCCGCATATGAAATGGGCTATCTGACGATCGTCGCTAACAGCAAGGACGATTTGGGCCGCCAAGGCAAGTTGCTGCATTCGCTGGCATCGCAAGGAATAGCCGGACTCTTAGTCAGCCCTGCCCAGGGTACTACCGCGGCCGACTTCAGCACGCTGACCAAGCGTGGCACGCCACTCGCCATTTGCGTTCGAGACGTTGGCGATCCGGCCCATGATTACGTCGGTATCAACGACCGCCGTGCAGGCTATCTCGCGGCGGCCAGACTTCTCAATGCCGGTGCTGGCCAGATCGCATTCATAGGTGGATTGGACCACACCGAAACTTGGCGCAATCGTCGACAGGGTCTCATTCAAGCGTTGCATGAAAAGGGACTGCGGACGGACGCCCGCTTGATCCGCCCAGGGCCACCGACGCGCGAGTTCGGCGTGAAGGCCATGATCGAGGTCTGTCAGAACAATCCGGCTTGCCGCGCCATCATGTGCTTCAACGACTACGTGGCAATCGGAGTCTACATCGCCGCAGCCAGACAGGGGTTGGACGTGGGTCGCGATGTTGCAGTCGTGGGCATTGACAATGTGCCGGTGGCAGAGTCACTTCATCCGGGGCTCACTACTGTCGAGGTCTTTCCTCGGCGGGCCGGACGCATTTGCGCCGACACCCTGCATCGACGGCTAAACCGAGATACCTCCGTTCCGGCTAGGACGTTGATCGAACCCGAACTCGTGGAACGCGCTTCGGTACGACGGGGCTCCTGAACTCACATGGCATGCGAACACTTGCAGGAGGACCAATTGGCAGCTAATTGCTTAATCGTTTCACTGCTCGTGGCGCATTTCGTTTTTTCGATGCGCTGCTGTGAATGGGAACGTACCATACAGGGGAAGAGATGCGGACGTCATATGACTTCATCATTTCCGGTGCTGGGCCAGCGGGATGCGTGCTCGCGGCGCGTCTGAGCGAGGACGCCGCAGTCAATGTATTGCTGGTCGAGGCGGGCGGTACCGACAAGAGCTTCCTGTTCCACTGGCCAGCTGGCTTCGCCAAGATGACCAAGGGCATTGCCTCTTGGGGTTGGTCGACTGTTCCCCAAAAGCATATGCAGGACCGGGTGTTGTGGTACACCCAAGCCAAGGTGATCGGCGGCGGCTCGACGATCAACGCGCAGATTTACACACGAGGCAATGCCAAGGACTATGACGCCTGGCGTGACGAGGCGGGCTGCGCGGGCTGGGGCTATCGCGATCTCCTGCCCTACTTCAAACGCGCAGAAGGCAACGAGCGTTTCGCCGACGATTTCCACGGTGTCGACGGCCCATTAGGCGTCTCAATGCCGCGCGGCGCCCTGCCCATCTGTGATGCGTTCATTCGGGCGGGACAGCAGGCAGGCCTGCCCTACAACCCCGACTTCAACGGCAGGACGCAGGCCGGCGTGGGCTTCTACCAGCTGACACAGAAGAACGCCCGCCGTTCTTCGGCTGCCACTGCCTTTTTCGAGCCAGCCCGCCACCGGTCCAATCTCACCGTTCTGCACGGCGCCGAAATCCTGCGCGTCATGGTGGAAAAGGGCCGAGCCATCGGTGTCGAAATCGCCGAGGGAAGCGCCCGCCGCACGATTCACTGCGACCGCGAGGTGCTGGGTACTTCCGGCGCCATCGGATCGCCCCGGCTCTTGATGCTGTCGGGCATCGGCCCTGCCGACCACCTTAACGCGGTCGGCGTGCCGGTAGTACACGACTTGCCTGGAGTAGGCTCCAACCTCCAGGATCACATCGACATCTGTGTCTTGTGCGAATGTACCGGCGATCATTCCTACGACAGAGCGCAGAAGCCGCATCGCACCGTGCTGGCCGGTCTTCAGTATCTACTGTTCGAGCAGGGTCCGGTTGTATCGTCACTCTTCGAGACTGGCGGCTTCTGGTACGCTGATCACACTGCGCGCTCCCCCGACATCCAGTTTCATTTCGGCCAGGGTTCTGGAATCGAAAAGGGCATTGCCAAGCTCGACAACTCCGGCGTCACACTGAATTCAGCCTTCATGCGCCCACGCTCGCGCGGCACGGTACGGCTGGCCGGTCCTGATCCGGCTGTGGCGCCGTTGATTGACCCAAACTACTGGGCCGAACACTATGACCGCGAGATGTCGCTCCGCGGCCTGCAATTGGCACGCGAGATCATGGCGCAGACAGCTCTGAGACCCTTCATACGTGCAGAGGTGTTGCCCGGCGCGGCGGTCAAGGATGCCGCATCGATGTTCAACCATGCTTGTCGTTTGGCCAAGACCGACCACCATCCGGTCGGCACCTGCAAGATGGGAACCGACGCGATGGCCGTGGTGGACCTCGATCTCAAGGTGCACGGCCTCGAAGGCCTGCGGGTGTGCGATTCCTCCATCATGCCGCTCATTAGCTCGTCCAACACCAATGCCCCCACGATCATGATCGGCGAAAAGGTCTCTGACCTGGTAGCTGGAAAACCGCCGCTGCCTCCCGTTATCTTCAGCTGGGAACGGAACGACACGCCGGCCGCGTGTATCGCGTAAAGCCACCACAATGCGAACGCGGCGAACATTGACAAGTTGTACAAGCTGTGTTCTTGTGCACTAACTGGTTACTGCAAAATGATGCTTAAACGAATAAGCGACGAGGAAAGTGGAATGGCATCGGCAGTCGACACCTTCGGGACTCAGCATGTTGGTCTGGATTTGCCCGACATCAAGTGGGCCATACGCTCTCCTGAGGTGGTCTTTGATGCCGTGTCACGCTTTTGTGCTTGGCGGCAACATATCAACGTCACCCATGCGGCGCATAAGAAGGACGCTCCCAGCGATGCGTGCATTGGCGACATTAAGGTGCTGCGCCCCGGTACTGACACCGGTCCTGCACTCCTCGAATATGACGGTGAAGCGCAGCTCAACCCAGCGAGATGCAATGGTGAAGTTGGCGGATGGCATGTCACCTTCCAGGCTGCCGATGCCGACACTGCGGTTGACCTGCTGGGGGCCGCTGACATCGATGTGATCAACGAGCTGGCGTATGTCGAGGAAGAGCCTGGGGCGGACATCACCCAGGTCTATCTGGGGACACCACGTAACCAGCTTCTCGAACTCGTTAGCATAACTGATCGTCTGGGCCACGACCAACGAGTAACCAAAGCGATGGTAATCCCAACCGTGAATTTCAAGGTTTCGCAGGAGGCGCGGCAGGCTCTTGCGGAAATCAGGCAGGGCCGGAACACCCGAATGCTCTGGCCAACCGGACGAACAGATCACTGCACCCTGCCCCCAAAATCAACAGGAGGAAGTAAACAATGAGGCAATTCCGGATGGCCGCCTTCGCGGCCGGCCTGGCAGTCACGCTGTCGAGTGTGAGCTTTGCACAGGACAAGCCGTTTACAGGCGTCGAACTGAAGATGCTCGGCATTGGTGACACGTCCGTCACCCGCGTGGCGCCAATCGTCGGAGAATTCGAGGAGATGACAGGCGCCAAGGTGCAGATCGACCAGTTTCCTTATCCGGGACTGATCGACAAGATCATCGTCGAGGCGAACCACTCTCCAATCTCGATGCCAAACTCAGGACACAGGTGAGACTCGAGATCGCCAAACTGCACAAGCGCCTCGGCACCACCATCATCTATGTCACACATGACCAGATCGAGGCCATGACGCTCGCTGATAAGATCGTAATCATGAGGGACGGACACATCGAGCAAGTAGGGATGCCGGAGCAAGTGTTCAAACAGCCGCGAAATCTTTTCGTCGCCACCTTCATCGGCAGTCCAGCAATGAACCTTGTGCCCGGCACGGTCCGCGTCGAGGCCAACACCGCCTCGTTCATCGCCGGCGACCTCAAGGTTGATGTGCCAGAACGTCTCTTCTCGCATATCAAGCAGGGGCAGAAGGTGACTCTCGGGCTGCGCCCGACCGACATTTACCTCATCAAGGCTGGCGGTAAGGATGGTTACGAAGCCCGCCTCGAGGTCACCGAATATCTCGGCACCGAAGCGCTACTCGATCTACGCCTGGGCGGTTTTGAGATCATGGCGCAGGTCCCAGCTAGTCAAAGACCCAAGGGCAGTGAGATGCTACGGGTCGGTTTTGACCTCAGTCATGTTCATATCTTCGATACCGAAACGGGTCTGGCGCTCTAGCGCCTGGCATCAACAGAGAGGAGGGCGGTCATGGCCAAGGAAGTCGTGTTTACGGCAAAGGGCAAATCGGAACTGTTAGACTTCGAACCTCGGCCGATGGGTGCTAACGAGGTGCGAGGACCCACCCGCGTGACGCTCATCAGCCCAGGCACCGAGATGGCCTGGCTCAACGGCGGCAACTATCCGCTGCGGCCCGGCTATGCGGCTGTCTTCGAAGCGCGGGAAATAGGGGCGGACGTTGCCGATATCGCACCAGGTGATCTCCTGCTCTGCATGGGAGAGCACCGTTCAGCGCAGCAATTCGACCGACGCTACGTCGTGAAGGTTCCCAATGGCCTTTCCGCCGAACAGGCCGTGGTGGCGAGACTGATGGCGGTTTCGATGACCACGCTCATGACCACAACGGCACGGCCAGGCGACCAAGTGATTGTATGCGGTGCCGGGCCTGTCGGTTATCTGGCGGCACATCAGTTTGCCCTGTCTAACTACGACGTGACTGTGGTTGAGCCGGACTCTCATCGCCGCGAGGTGATCCGCAGGTCCGGAATTGCCAACGTGCTAGCAGAAATGCCGATAGGTGATGCCGCCTATGACGGGCGGGTGGCGCTGGTTGTTGATTGCTCCGGCCATGAACAGGCCGTGGTCGACGGCTGCAAGTTGGTGCGAAAGAAGGGCGAGGTGGTACTGGTGGGCGTGCCGTGGAAGGCCCACACCAAGTTGCTCGCCCATGAATTAATGCAAGCCATCTTCTTCAAGTTCGCAGTGGTGCGCAGCGGCTGGGAGTGGGAGGTACCGGTGACATCGCGTGGCTTTGTCTGGGAAGAGCTCTACGAGGGCTACAACAACGCGCCACACAGTACGATGGCCGGCCTGAAACTGGCGCTCGATTGGATTGCGGCGGGCAAGATACCGCTCTCGGGCTTACTGACGTCGGTGAGCGCGGCGGATCCGCAAGCAGCCTATGACCGCATCAGCAGCCGGGCGCTGCAACAACCTTTCGTGGTCTTCGACTGGGCAAAGTGAGAGGCTGCAGCGCACGGCAAGCAGATTTGGAGAACAACTCGCGCACTTCACAGCGACTCACATCTTGGTTTGCAATATGGATCGCTGCTTTGCTCAGGACGTGGTGCGACTGGCTGCGACGGAGCTGGACAACGACCTACTTTCCTCAAGAAATCTAGGCTCAGAGGATTCAGCTTGCAAGATTCGGCGTGTGCGTGCCCGAAGAGCTGGGCTGAGACTGTCAGGACTCTCGTGTTCGGGGTCGGTTGACATTTAGCGGCCCATGAAGCGTTCGCCGAATATGATGGCGAACTGGGTTCGCGCTTCGAACCACTCGCGCGACGTACTTTTCCAATCGGCATTCTGATGGTTGAGAACCACATGCAGCAACTTCAGTGCCGCGTCATCATTGGGGAAGTGGCCGCGTGTGCGCGCCGCCCGCCTGTGTGGCGAGTTCATAGACGGCGCCCACAATGTCGTGCTGGTTGGCGGACCGGGAACGGGCAAGTCCCATATCGCCATAGCACTCGGCATCCAGGCCTTCGAACATCGCCGCAAGAAGGTGCGCTTCTTCGCAACCGTCGACCTGGTCAATGCCCTCAAACAGGAAAGTGCCGCGAACAAGGCAGGAAAACTGTCCGACAGGATGGCTAGGCTTGACCTCGTCATCCTCGACGAACTCGGCTACCTGCCGTTCAGCCCGTCGGGTGGTGCCTTGCTGTTCCATCTGCTCTCCAGACTTTACGAGCAGACGAGCGTCGTCATCATCACCAAACTTGGCTTCAGCGAATGGGGCGGTGTCTTCGGTGATGCCAGGATGACGACGGCGCTCCTGGATCGCCTCACCCACCACTGTCACATCTTCGAAACCGGAAACGACAGTATCCGCTTCAACGCAAGCTCTACAAGAACCAAAACCAGAAAGGAGAAACCTGCCACCGATGCCGGAAGACGCTATGACTATTATGTCTCATCCCGGCTCAGCCGGAATGATCCGCCGGATGCATCCGGCTGGCGGTTGCCCGCCACCGCACTCGAACGCGTGGTCGTTGAAGGTATCATCTCCCTTCTCAAGGACCACGGTGCGATTCTGCAGATGTTGCAGGAGCATGCCCCAGATCATGGAAAGCAGGCTCACCTTCTCGATCGGCTTCTGAAGGACTCAGGTCACCGAGCGGTAATGTTGCAGAGGTCGGACCCACGCGAGGCCTTGCTTCAAGTCGCGCCGGCCATCCAGCGCATCGATCTGACGGAAATCCAGATCACGATCCGGATCAAGGTTCCAGCATGGCTCACAATGATCGATGCGGATGAGCCAGCTTCCACAGCCACGGCAGACGACGTGACCTATGCCGTCATCGTTCCGCTTTCGATCAAACGCCGTGGCGTCGAGACACGCTTGATCATCGGCGACGGTAAGGACCTCAATCCATCAGTCGACCAGGTTCTGGTTCGCAAGATCGCCACTGCTCGAGCCTGGTTCGAAGACCTGAAATCTGGCGCCGCAGCATCGATCAATGATATCGCTGTGCGCAACAACACCCCGGCGAGCGAAGTCAGCCGGCAGCTGCCTCTTGCATTCCTGGCGCCCCGCATCGTCTCTGCCATCCTCGCCGGCAAGCAACCCGTCGACCTCACTGCCAAGACCCTGATGCGTTTGCCGGAGCTGCCGCTCGACTGGAGCGAACAGGCACAGCTGCTCGGCTTCAATACTATTTGAACTTGCCTTTGCCCAAGCCCTTGCTTGCAGAAAAGCGCGAGGTCTTGTGGGTTGGCATTGGCAAGTTGCTGCGCCCAATATCCCTGTTCGTCAAAACCACTCGGCGATGCGACCGACGGTGGTCAGCCATGTTCCGATGGTGCCGGCCAACCGTCTGGACCCGGAAATCGCGAACTGAGACAATGCCCTGAAAAACGCGCCCAAAGCGTCTCACCGGGCGTCTCAGGTCCAGGCCAGCGCCGAAAAATACGCGAAATGCCCCGCAAAAGGCGCACTTTCCACGTGACCTGCAGAAACCTATAAATGCCGGGGACTGCGTGGTGGT
>JAGRLX010000155.1:1779-5076 GCA_020441605.1 Alphaproteobacteria bacterium | reverse complement strand
CCCTCGGGCGCCTCGCGCAGCAGGTATCGCACCGCGCCGCACAGACAGCCTCCGGTTCGCCCGCTCATCGCCGCCTCCGCTGCGGATCAGCTCTGCTGACCCTTGTGCTGCAAACGCATATCGACGCCGCGCTGCGGCGGTGCACGGGGGGTGCACACAGAGTGCACGGCCAGTGCACGCCCCTGTGCATCCTATTCCGCCGCAATCGCGCCGCGGCCCAGATCCTTCAGGATCGCTGCCGCGCAGTCGCGCCCGTCGCGGATCGCCCAGACCACCAGGCTTGCCCCGCGCACGATATCGCCCACCGCAAAGACGCCGGGCATGTCGGTCTTGCCGGTGGTGAACTCGGCCCGCACGGTCCCCCAACGGGTCACGCCCAAAGTCGGCTCGCCCCAGAGCGCGGGCAGATCCTCGGGCTCAAATCCCAAAGCTTTGATGACCAGATCGGCCTCTTCCACGTAATCGGCGCCTTCGATCACCTCGGGCGACTGCCGCCCGCTGGCATCCGGCTTGCCCAGCCGCATCTTCTGCACCATCACGCCCGAGACCTTGCCGTCCGCATCGGTGAACCCCCGCGGCGCCGAGAGCCATTCGAAGATCACGCCCTCTTCCTCGGCATTGGTCACCTCGCGCTGGCTGCCCGGCATATTCGCCTTGTCGCGCCGATACAGGCACTTGACCGAGACCGCGCCCTGCCGGATCGCTGTGCGCACACAGTCCATCGCCGTATCGCCGCCGCCGATCACCACGACGCGTTTGCCCTCGGCATTCAGATCGCCTGAGTCAAAGGCTTCCACCGCATCGCCAAAGCTCTTGCGGTTCGACGCCGTCAGGTAATCCAGCGCCTTCACGATCCCATCCGACCCGCTCCCCGGCCCGCCCAGGTCGCGCGACTTGTAGACACCGGTGGCGATGATCACCGCATCATGTGCCGCCCGGATCTCGGCAAACGAAATATCGACCCCCACATCGCAGTTCATCCGGAAACTCACGCCCCCGGCCTCCAACTGCCCGTTCCGCCGCATCACGATGTCCTTCTCGAGCTTGAAGCCCGGAATCCCGTAGGTCAGCAGCCCACCCGCCCGGTCGTAACGGTCGTAAACGGTGACCTGCACCCCCGCCCGCCGCAGCATGTCCGCCGCCGCCAGCCCGCCCGGCCCCGCGCCGATGATGCCGACGCTCTCAGTCCGCTCCTTGGCAGGCCGCGCCGGGGTCACCCAGCCTTTTTCCCAGGCCGTATCCGTGATGTATTTCTCGACCGAGCCGATGGTGACTGTGCCATGCCCCGCCTGCTCGATCACGCAATTGCCCTCGCATAGCCGGTCCTGCGGGCAGATGCGGNNNCGGCCGCAGATCTCGGGGAAGGTATTGGTGGCCTGGCTGACCTCGTAGGCTTCCTGCAGACGGCCCTGCGCGGTCAGGCGCAGCCAGTCCGGAATGTTGTTCTGCAGCGGGCAATGCGACTGACAATAGGGCACTCCGCATTGGCTGCAGCGGCTGGCCTGGGCCGCGGCCTTGGCCCCGACGTACTCGGCGTAAATCTCGTGGAAATCCTGTGCGCGTAGATTGGGCGGACGCTTCTCCGGCATCTCCCGGCCGAGCGACACGAATTTCAGCATAGGTTCCTTCGCCATCGGCCTGTCCTTTTCGGCTCCCTGTCGCAGAGCGCCTTCATAGATCACCGCGCTGCGAAATAAAAGTCATAATGACTGACCCAATATGGTAATTTTTGCCCGCGAGACACAGCGATTGCCGCAAGAAATGTCAAAACTAGGTCAGTACGGGTTCCTAACCCTGAACCTACCCCATCGAGAGTGCCACCAGAGCGACGCCGCCGACAATGATTCTCCACCATCCAAATAGGCCGTAACCATGCCGTGACACATATCCGAGCAACCAGCGCACCACGATGACGGCGGCGACGAAAGCAGCGGCGAATCCGAGGGCGATCTCATTGATTGCACTGGCATCCAGCACGTCGCGGTTCTTCCAGAGATCATAGGCAAAAGCCCCCGCCATCGTCGGCATCGACAGGAAGAACGAGAACTCGGCCGCCGCCCGCTTGCTCGCTCCCATCGCCAGCGCGCCCACGATGGTCGCCCCGCTGCGCGACACGCCCGGGATCATCGCCAGGCACTGGATTACCCCGATCACGAAGGCCATGCCCAGCGGCAGCCGCATCGCATCGTCGTATTTCACCGGAGGCGCGATCCGGTCGATCACCAGCAGCACGAAGCCGCCCAGCAGCAGCATGATCGCGATCAGCTTCGGCGTCTCGAACAGGACGTTCTTGATGAAGTCATGCGCCAGCACCCCGATCACCACCGCGGGTAGAAAGGCCACCAGTACCGACAGGATGAACCGCCGCGCGTCCGGATCGCGCGGCGCCGCCGCGAAGACCGCCACCAGCTTGCGAGAATAGACCGTGAGGATTGCCAGCACCGCCCCCAGCTGGATCACCACCTCGAATGTCTTGCCTGCGCTCTCGAACCCCAGGAAATGCCCGGTCAGCAGCAGATGACCCGTCGAGGACACCGGAATGAACTCGGTCAGCCCCTCGATCAGCCCGAGGAGCAGCGCCACAAGCGTCTGGCTTTCCACAGTTTCAGCCGACCTTGCGCAGGTTCTTCGCCGAATCCTTGATGGCGTCGTATTGCCCCGAAGGCCGGAACCGCCACAGGTAATCCGGCATTACCGACTCCAGCGTCGCTGGTGCGACCCCCAGATCGGCCAGACCTTTGGCGCCCTCGGAGACCACATTGTCATGCGCCAGGTTCTTCACCTGATCCCGCGTCAGCACCTTGTTTGTCACCAGCCCCAGCGTCACCGCCTCCAGCATGTCGAACCCGAAGGCAATCACGGCTGCCGCCCAGAAGGGCAGGGGCAGCAGCACCCGGCGGCGATGGATCACCGCCAGAACCTTTTCGACCAGCGCATGCAGGGTCAGCACCTCTGGCCCGCCCAGCTCATAGACACCCGGTGCGGCCTCGCCCATCGCGCCCTTGACGGCGGCCTGGGCCACATCGTCCACATGCACCGGCTGGAACCGCGTTCCCGCACCCACCAGCGGCAGCACCGGCCCCAGCCGCGCCATCCCGGCGAACCGGTTCAGGAACCCGTCCTCCTGCCCGAAGATCACCGAAGGCCGCAGGATCACCGCCCCCGGAAAGGCCGCCAGCACCGCCGCCTCGCCTTCGCCCTTGCTGCGGGCATAGTCGCTGTCGGCGCCGGGATCGGCCCCGATCGCTGACAGATGCACCAGTTTCGCCACCCCCAGCCCGGCAGCGATCCGGGCGA
>JAGRLX010000155.1:0-1699 GCA_020441605.1 Alphaproteobacteria bacterium | reverse complement strand
GCCAGTGCCGTGGCGACCGAGGCATCGTCGCGGATGTTGCACAGCACCGGCTCCACCTGGCCGACGGCGCCATAGGGCCGCACGAACAGCGCCTCGTTGGGCCGCCTGACGGCCACCCGGACGCGCCAGCCCGCCTTGGCCATCCGCCGCGCGACATAGCGCCCGACAAATCCTGAGCCGCCGAAGATGGTGACGAGTTTCGACATCTGTTGCCTCCGATCCGGTCCTATTTCCTCCTTAGCCCCGCCCGCGCCCTTGAACAAGCGCGCGTGGCCCTCCCGGGCGGCGTCACGGCGCCGCGTCCGCCGGTTCGGGGTCTCTTCAGCCCCCGGAAACATGACGTGATTCTTTCTTGTCGACTCACATTGACACCCCTGCGCCCCGACGATACATGCCCCGCTACGCGAACCTGTGCCCAGGTGGCGGAATTGGTAGACGCGCTGGTTTCAGGTACCAGTGACTTAACGGTCGTGGAGGTTCGAGTCCTCTCCTGGGCACCAACGCTTTCTTTCTAAGAGATTGATAGTAAGTGACTTTTTTGGATAGGTGGGCCACTGGAACCACAATCAGGTCCACAAAGCCCATGATATGAGCCTTCGTGATGAAGCACCTCAGGATAGAACCTGACGGGAGGCGCAAGTATCGGCGCAGGGTATCAAAGGAGCTCCAATCGACGCTAGGCAAGACCGAATTCGTCAAGATGCCCGGCAAGACCGAGGCGGAAGCACTACGCAACTACGGCCCCTGCCACGATCACATTGAACGCATTCTTCGGTCCGCAAACCCGAAGGACGAAGCAGCGCAACTGGTCGAGATCAAGAAAGGGGTCGAAGCACAGCTCCAAGAACTCGGGCTTGACCTCTACTCTTCGGGCTTTACCGAAGACGAAAGGATTGCCCGCTCGGAAGAAGCGGACAGTGTTCTTCGGGAGTACACGGCCAACCCAAAGACAGGCTCCCCAGACGCTGAGGACGTCAGCCTGAAAGACGGGGCTCGGGTTACGGCATTGATGAGCGGCGCTTACAGCATCGAAGCTGAGTTGTCGATCACGCAGGCCTTCGACTTCTATCTGTCAGAACGCTGGGGGCTGATCCCTACAAGCTGAAGAAACAGACACTCCGGTTCAACCGCATCAAAGGCAAACTTCTGAAGGTGACGGGGCGCGACGACGCGCTGTCCAAGGTGGGACGGCTTGTCATCTGAAGATAGCCGCGCGGATATAGCTGTTGAGCGAGCGTCCCGCTATCGAGCGCTTCAACGCTTCGCGTTCCTCGTCGCTGACACGGATAGGGATGGGCGCAGGTCGCCTTTTCTTAGCCGTGGCTTGGGTTTTATTGCGTGTCCAAATGAGGACGTGAGGCGCTTCAAATTCTTCACGGTTCAAGCTCCCCCAGATCAAGCTCACTTGTGGATAAAACCTCTTCTCATTCTTGAAGCGTTTCGAATATTGCCGTCAGCTCGTCAGGAGATAGCGTATCGGCAGGCACTGCGGTGTTTGAGACTACTCCTGTCCCGTGCACCAGCGCAAAAGCGCCAATCCACTGATCCGAAACGCCATTTCCGATCCGCCGACCGATCACTCCCGCGCGCGGCACAGCCCGTGCCCGCACAGGACCCGGCCTGCCTCTGGCAACTTTCGCCTTGTTTCCGGCGCTTGGCGCAGTTAGACGCAACAGCGGAGTGGTGGCCGAGTGGTCGA
>JAGRLX010000154.1 GCA_020441605.1 Alphaproteobacteria bacterium | reverse complement strand
GCCGGAATATATCGAAATGGTGGCCCGTTGGTGCAAGCAGCACACCCGCATGCCAGTCATCGTGAAGCTTACCCCCAACATCACCGACATCCGCTATCCCGCCAGGGCCGCGAAGAAGGGCGGCGCCGACGCCGTGTCACTGATCAACACGGTCAACTCGATCACTTCGGTCAACCTCGACAGCTTTTCTCCCGAGCCATCGATTGACGGCAAGGGCAGCCACGGCGGCTATTGCGGACCGGCAGTCAAGCCCATTGCTCTGAACATGGTGGCCGAAATCGCCCGCGACAAGGACACCAGGGGGCTGCCGATCTCAGCTATCGGCGGCATCACCACCTGGCGCGACGCGGCCGAGTTCATTGCGATGTCGGCCGGCACCGCACAGGTGTGCACCGCCGCCATGACCTATGGTTTCCGCATCGTGGAGGAGATGGCGTCGGGCCTGTCCCGCTGGATGGACGAGAAGGGCTTTGCCACCATCGAGGATTTCCGCGGCAAGGCGGTGCCCAACGTCACCGACTGGCAGTTTCTCAATCTCAACTATATCAGCAAGGCCAGGATCAATCAGGATCTCTGCATCAAATGCGGCCGTTGCTATGCCGCCTGCGAGGATACGTCGCACCAGGCGATCTTCAACCAGAAGGACGGTAAGCGCCACTTCGAAGTCAATGACGCCGAATGCGTTGCCTGCAATCTCTGCGTCGAAGTCTGTCCGGTGGATAACTGCATCACCATGGTGCAGATGACCGAGGGTGTCGATCCGCGGACTGGCAGAGCCATAGACCCGGCCTATGCCAATTGGACGACACACCCCAACAATCCGACCGCCATGAAGGCCGCAGAGTGAACATTCGCTTCTAACCCAGGGTTGATTAAGAACGAGGCAATCGAGGACTGGAAAAGGCTGCCGTAAGGGGCTATCATTTTGGATGAATGTCCAACGTGGGGAATAGCGACTTCATGCACGGCACTGTGACCGATTTTGTGCCCGATATCCTGCATCGCTGCGATCATTGCGCGGTGCGGCACCAGGCGGTCTGCGGTGCCATGGATGAGGTGCAGATCAAGAAGCTTGCCCAGATTGCTCATCGCAAGAAGATTCCCGCGGGCCAGACCATCATCTCCGATGAGGAACCAGTCGATTTCTTCGCCAACGTGATTTCCGGTGCAGTGAAACTGACCAAGACGCTGCCCGATGGACGCCAGCAGATCGTCGGCCTTCTGTTCCCGCCCGACTTCCTCGGACGGGCTTTCAGCAAGAGCAATCCCTACACCGCCGAAGCCGCCACCGACGTCGAGATTTGCACCTTCCCCAACATGGCTTTCGAGCGCCTGGTGGGCGAATATCCCGGTCTGCAGGAACGCCTGTTCAAGCATACCCTCGACGAACTGGACGCGGCGCGCGACTGGATGCTGCTGCTGGGCCGCAAGACGGCGGAAGAAAAGGTCTCCAGTTTCCTCTATCTCCTCGCCAAGCGCAGCCTCATGCTGGGATGTCCGCATCGGACCGCGCTCGAAACGGCGACCTTCGAACTGCCCCTGACCCGCTCGGATGTGGCTGACTATCTCGGCCTCACCATCGAGACGGTCAGCCGGCAATTGACCAGGCTCAAGACCAGCAATGTGATCCGCCTGAGTTCCAACCGCCTGATCATGGTACCGGACATGGCCAGGCTGGCCCATGTCGCCGGCCAAGAATTCGGACAGCATTGATCCGGGTCAAGGAACCCGCCACCGCTCTCGCCCATCTTCGCCCCAGTTCTGGAGGACGACATCATGACCTACAAGACGATTCTGGTCTCGCTCAATGAAGTGAACCGGGTGCCGCAACTGCTGGCGGCCGCCGTCAAGCTCGGGCGGGCACTGCAGGCGCATGTCTCGGGCCTTTATGTAATTCCCGCC
The DNA here is from genome assembly GCA_020441605.1 of Alphaproteobacteria bacterium. Next base: position 18,624 of record JAGRLX010000154.1, on the reverse strand, counting down.
GTGCAGGTCTATCCCTCGGTGGGCTTCGAGGCCGCGCCCCAGGTGTTCGAAGGCAACCGCACCTATTTCAAGGAAAACGCCGAGCGCGTGCGGCAGAACTTCGAGGAGACCATGACCCGCGAGGGTCTGACCTTCGACTTCCACAATGTCGACAGCCGCACGCCGATCATCGCCGATGAAGTGATGGCCAAGGGGCGCTGCGCCGATATCATGATCGTATCGACCACCAATCCTGACGAGATCTCCGGTGTAGAACGCGACTTTGTCGAACAGGTGCTCATGGGCGCTGGCCGGCCGGTGATCGTGCTGCCCTATTCCGGCGACGCTGCGTTGTCGCTTGATGAGGTGGTCGTGGGCTGGGACGGCGGACGCGAGGCCGCGCGCTCTGCCTTTGACGCGCTACCCCTGCTCAAGGCCGCAAAGAAGGTCCGTATCGTGCGGATCGATCCGCAGAAGGATCCCGAATTGCGCGCCAGCGTGCCCGGCGCCGATCTGGCCGAAACCATGGCCCGCCACGGCGTGAACGTGGAGGCGCAGGGCTATCCCACCGACGGGCTGGACGAAGGCCAGGCCCTGATGCGTTGCGCGGAAGACTGCGGCGCCGGCCTCATCGTGATGGGTGCCTATGGCCATAGCCGCTTGGCTGAGTTCATATTCGGCGGTGCGACGCGATTCGTGCTGACGCGCATGAACCGCCCGGTACTCTTGTCTCACTAAAGGGATTGCTGATGCTCAAGAAGATCAGACTGGAACTGGCCCGCGACCATGACTACCCCGACGGCTCCCATGAGATCGGTTATGAATTCGGTGCGCCGCTGGATGCTGATGGCCGCATCGACGCCGAAGAATGGCACAAGCGCCGCGACAATTGCCGCGTTCGCCGCTTCCGGCCCGACGAGGAAGACGACATTGGCCATCTGATCCGCAAGCCCGGCGGGTCCTGGGCCTTTCACTACGATGTCCATTCCGACGAAGAGGATGACGAGGCCGGCTATCGCTTCGGCGACCATGTCTTCAAACCGGGTGAATATGTGTCAATCCGCGAGGAAGACGGGCTGCGGACCTTCAAGGTTGTCAGGGTGACCAGTGCCTGAGGCAGGACTACGGGCCGAGTCGGATTGAAATCCAGTCTTGTCGGCAGCGGACGGTGCTTCAACGGCCGGCGGGGTGTTAATGTGCCGACCTTGCCGCACGGCAGATTCAGGCTTGCCACGCAAACCCGCAACCGCTACCCATCGCCCGGGTTTTTCATCAAGCATGGATCGTGACATGGCCACCTACAATCTGTTTCTTCTTCCGGGCGACGGTATCGGCCCTGAGGTGATGAGGGAAGTTGAGCACATCATCGCCTGGTTCAACGCCCAGGGCATCGCCCGGTTCGAGACCGAGCGCGGTCTGGTTGGTGGCTGCGCCTATGACACCCATGGCAAGGCAATCTCCGAAGAGCACATGGCGCTCGCCATGGCGTCCGACGCGGTGCTGTTCGGCGCGGTCGGCGGCCCCAAGTGGGACAAGGTCCCGTACGACGTGCGGCCGGAGGCAGGCCTCCTCAGGTTGCGCAAGGACCTCGGCCTGTTTGCCAACCTGCGTCCGGCGATCTGCTATCCGGCCCTGGCCGATGCCTCTTCGCTCAAGCGCGACGTCGTCGAAGGCCTCGATATCCTGATCGTCCGTGAGCTGACGGGTGGCGTCTACTTCGGCGAGCCGAAAACAATCACCGATCTCGGTAACGGTCAGAAGCGCGGCATCGATACCCAAGTCTATGATACCTATGAGATCGAGCGCATCAGTCGCGTGGCCTTCGAGCTGGCGCGCACTCGCCGCAAGAAGGTGTCGAGCGCCGAAAAGCGCAACGTGATGAAGACCGGCGTGCTGTGGAACGAGGTGGTGACCCGCGTGCACGACCAGGAATATCCCGATATCCAGCTCGAACACGTGCTTGCCGACAACTGCGCCATGCAGCTGGTCCGCTGGCCCAAGCAGTATGACGTGATCGTCACCGACAATCTCTTCGGCGACGTGCTTTCCGACGTGGCTGCCATGCTGACCGGCTCGCTGGGCATGCTCCCTTCTGCCTCACTGGGGGCACCTGACGACAAGACCAAGCGCCGCAAATCGCTCTACGAGCCGGTGCACGGCTCAGCACCCGACATCGCCGGAACCGGCGCAGCCAATCCGATCGCCATGATCGCCAGTTTCGGCATGGCGCTGCGCTATTCGCTGAACCTCGGCGAATGGGCCGACAAGCTCGACCAGGCCATTGCCGCGGTGCTGGCCAAGGGCATCCGCACCAAGGACATTGCCGGCGATGGCGTGGCCAATGCCTCCACCACACAGATGGGCGCCGCCATACTGGATGAACTGAAGACCCTTGCCTGAGCCGTTGGCTTGACCCTATCTACGCGACAGGGGCGCAATGAGAACACCTGACAAGAGGAGTTGACCAGCATGTCGAAACAACCCGCAGCAACCAAGGCTTCCGAGCAGAACCAGCGGCTAATCTACATCAGGGTGCGTTTGCAGGAACTGGCGGCGGAAGCAGCGCGGCTCAAGGCCGAACGCGATGCGCTGCGGCAGGCCGCGGGCCGGAAAGCCGGCGCGTGATCCAGTGGCCAGACTGACGGTCCACCGTCAGTTGTCCAGCGATTGGACGGAATCACCTGGCCGCCGGGGTGCCGTGTCGGTTTAAGTCCGCTGGAACAATGCAGCATCGCAACAGCGGACCAGCAAGTGCCAATGGCGTGGACGTCCGCGCAGCAGATAGCGGGTGCATTCAAGCCCGTAGCGCAAATAGACCCGCAGACCAGACCATGGCCGACCGGTCCTGAACAGAATGCTCAGTGTGCGTTTGGGGCCGGTTTCCTGCATCAGCGCGTCGACCAGTTCCCGCCGGCACGCGTATATGCGGGCCGAGCCGCGCCGGTAGGCCCCCAGCCCAAAGACCCAGAATAGAACGAGAAACGCTGTCTTCGGCCTGCGCACCGCGCCGACGACATTGCCGTCGTGTTGCACGTAATCGACCAATGGCCGGTCAAGCCAGCGTACGTCTCCAAGCGCGGCCGCGGCGACGGCAGTTACATGGTCGTGCAGCAATCCATCGCCCGTAGCCCGCATCAACCCTGCCGCCAGCCGCGCCACCGCCGGCGTGAAAGTGGCCGTCATGCCGGTGACCGCATTGATCAAGATGTGGTCGAGCAGCGTCACGTTCTTGCTCCGCCGCTCGAACCGGTGAAGCGACGGAGCTATGACCCGCCCAGCTTCGGACACGACCCGGGCGTCGCAATGGACCAAGGTCGCACCGGAAGACCGAAGCGCGTCCAGGGCTTCGCCCAGCCGGTCCGGGTGCCAGACATCATCCTGGTCGGCATAGGCAAAGGCCGCCGCCGGATCGGCTTCCTCAGTGGCCAGGGCCCGTTCGAGCGCGCGCGCGAAGGCCGCCCTTACACCAAGCGCCTCCCAGGTGACGTCGATTTCGGCTCCGGCCTCCGACAACTGCCTGAGAATCACTTCCTCGGTCCCGGCCGGGCCATCGATCACCGCATATATCCGGCAGCGCACCCCATTCTGCGCCACGACACTGTCCAGCATCCGCTGAAACAACCGGTGTTCCGGCCGGTGGATCGCCATGATCACCTTGACCAGTGGAAGCTCCGATTGCCCAGACATGGCTTCGGTCTAGCGCAATCGCTGAGCGAGTGGAATGACAATGACGAAAAATGTCCGGCCATCCGGACCCTTGGCCCAAAGCCGGAATCGACGCGCAAATACGGTTACGGCTCTTCGCATTTGCAGCAATTGCGACTTGACCTTGGGCCCTGCAACCGGGATAAGATCGGTCTGCGGGAGACCGCAATCTCTCTGGTGTAGGCAGGCTCTACCGGACTGTTTCACCCAATAACAGACCTTTTTTGGAAGCGGATAGCGAATGCTTCAGCCCAAACCGCTAGACAGCGAAGCCATAGCCGAAGCCAGGATTATGCCGGTCGAACGCTTCGACGGCGTGAAGGCCTTCATCGACTTTGCCTATACAACCGAAGATCGGCATGTTCTGGTCAGCGGATGGCTTTTCGACCCCGGAAACGTGGTACGAGGATTCGTGCTCATCGAAGATGATCCCGGAATCGCCGGCATGAAGCCCAGGCGAAAGGGATTGGGAGGCCTTCTGGCCGGCGGCGGCCGTGCCAACAAGGATGTTCGCAAGTATGCGATTGCCCATGGTGACAATGGGGTTCAGCTGGTGCGGCTGCCGCGTCCCGATGTCAGCCAGGCCATGAGCGGCGTTGCCAGAAGTGCCACCGACATGCATGGCTTCATTGCCTTGGTGCCAATGGCACCCGAAAACAGCCGGTTGGCTCTCGAGACGTCGAACGGTCAGGTTCTCCGGTTCGACTATACCGAGATGCGCACTCCCGCCGACTTCGTGAAGCGCTTGAAGAAGCTCGGCGATGGTTTGCCCATGGGCATGCTGCTGTCGACCCTGCGCACTGGCCTGGGCGACGACCATCCGCTTTATGCCCTGGTGCGCGACCTGCCGGAAGACGTTCGCAGCGGCACCATATCGCCCATCGTTTCGGGCATTCTGCGCGTTGGGCGGAAGGGAGCCGACCGGCTCGGAATCAGCCGGTCCGAATTTTCCCAGCTACCGGTCACGATCGAGAGGCCTGAAACGGTCGTCGCCAGTATCGACGGCGGTTTTCCGCTCGGCGAGCGCGGCGTTCTTTTCTTTGGCTGGTTCTTCTGTCCGAAACGCGAGCCCGAGGCGATCTATGTCTCCGACGAGGATGGCAATCGGGTGCCGGTGCACGAGACGCTGTTCAAGCTGCCTCGCCTGGACGTGGCCAACGGCTTCCGTCAACGTTTTCCAAACGTGCGCACGATGTGCGGTTTCGCCTGCCTCGCACCATTGCCCACCAACGGCGGCGATGCGCGGGCCCTGTGCTTCGACTTCGGGGAACAGGGCGAGACATGGCTCAAGATACCTACGGCCAAGCCCGACGTATCCGGCGTCGCCCTGGCCAAGAAGCTGCTCGTCATGGTCGCCGATCCTGGCCAGATGCGCAACCAGCTGCTTGGAATATTCGACCAGGTCCTGGGACCAGCCGTCGAGACCATCGCCCAGATTTCCGCTCTCCCCGATGACCGGATCGAAGTGGTGCAGTTTGGCAAGGCGCCGGACAGTCCTTCCGTTTCGGTGATCGTCCCCCTCTACGGGCGTTTTGATTTCATGCGCCATCAACTGGCGAATTTCGCCGATGATCCGGACTTCCAGACAGCCGATCTGATCTACGTGATCGACGATCCGAACATCCTGACCGGCACCTATGAACTCGCCGCCAATTTCCATCTCCTGTTCCGTGTGCCCTTCCGCATCGCCTGGTATGGCGAGAACCGCGGCTATGCCGGCGCCAACAACATCGGTGTGCGCCTTGCGCGCGGCGAGCGCATCGTTCTGCTCAATTCTGATGTGATTCCACAGCACGACGGATGGCTGACTAAGCTCAGCACTGCGCTTGACGACTTGCCTGATGCCGGCATGGTTGGACCGCTGCTGCAGTTCGGTGACGGTTCCATCCAGCACGCCGGCATGTATCCCTACAGCTACATGATGTGGCCGGGTTTCCTGCTCAACAAGCACAAGCACCGCGGCATGACATGGTCGGGTGGCGACGAGCCGAGCGAGCATCCGCTGCTGACGGCGGCCTGCATCATGCTGCGCAAGTCCGACTTCCTCGCCGCCGGTGGCTTCGATGAAGGCTATCTGGTCGGTGATTTCGAGGACTCGGATTTGTGCCTCACATTGCGCAAGGCGGGCAAGCGCCTCTATCTCGTGCCGTCGGCGCGGCTATGGCATCTCGAACGCCAGTCCCAGAGCCTCGATACCGCGCCAGTGGTGCGCCAGATGGTCACCTTCTACAATGCCTGGCGCTATCGCCGGAAAATCGACCGCGGCGAGATCGCCGATCCACGAGAGGTGAACAGCGCGTCATGAAAGTTGTGATCCTGAGCCATGGCCACCCGATGTTCAGCAAGGGTGGCGGCGAATACGCGGCCTATCACCTGTGGGAGGGCATCAACCGTTTGCCAGGCCATGAGGCCTGGTTCATCGGCCGCGCCGGCAAGGAAGTGATGAGCGAATTCGGATCGCTGGGCATTGTCGGCGAGCGCGACTATCTCAAGGCAGGTGCGGCCGAGATCGGCGAACTGACCTCCACCACCTCGCTCGATCCCGATTCGGACTTCGCCGACCTGATCGCCAGCATCGATCCCGACGTCGTGCATTTTCACCACTACGTCCATCTCGGCATTGAGCCGATCCGAGTGATCCGCAACATCTGCCCGAAAGCCAAAATCGTCCTGACCCTGCACGAGTTCATCGCCATCTGCATGAACTTCGGTCAGATGGTGAAGACCGACGGCAAGCTTTGCCACCACTACAGCCCACGCGAGTGCAGCCTGTGCTTCCGCAACAAGAAGCCCGAGGATTTCTTCCTGCGCGAGCGTTACATCAAGAGTTTCTTCAAGCTGGTCGACGGCTTCATTTCGCCCAGCAGCTTCCTGCGCGAGCGCTATCTCGACTGGGGCCTGTCGAAGGACAATTTCGCGGTGATCGAAAACGGCCTGCCCGAGGGCGACAAGGTGCCGCCGCGGCGCCTGTTCGAGGGCGAGAGCCGCAGCCGCTTCGCCTATTTCGGCCAGGTCAATCCATTCAAGGGTATCGATCTCGTCATCGAGGCCATCGCACTCCTGCCCAAGGCATTGCGCAAGCAGGTGACCCTCGACATTTATGGCGCGGGCCTCGAACATCAGCCGGAAGCCTTTCGCCGCCGAGTCGAGAACCTCGTGGCAGAATGCGGCAAGAGTGTCCGAATGCATGGAGGCTACGAACCCCATGAACTCGGACGCCTCATGCGGGAGGTTGACTGGGTGATCATGGGATCGATCTGGTGGGAGAACTCGCCGCTGGTCATCCAGGAAGCCTACAAGTTCGGCCGGCCGATGATCGTGCCCGATATCGGAGGCATGGCGGAGAAGGTGAAGGACGGTGTGACCGGCCTCCACTTCCGCGCCCGCGACTCGGTGTCCCTGTCTTCCGTGATCAAGCGGGTGGTGGCCGAGCCCGGTCTCTATGACCGGCTGGTCAAACAATTGCCGGCCTATCCGGAGATTGGCGCGATTACCCAGGAACACCTGGCATTCTACAATTCGCTCGGCGCGAGCAGGCCAGCATGAGTGACGTTTCCGGCACAAGCGCCAGCACACCTGCTGGCGACCGGCCCTTCCGCCTGATCGTCCACATTGGCGCGGGCAAGACCGGCACGACGACGATCCAGCAGACTCTCCGGCAGTCGACTGCCCAACTGGACGAGGCCCGGACGCTGTACCTCGGGCTGATGCTGGAACTTGGCGCGCCCAAGATCTATCCTTGGCAAGCTTGGCAGAAGATCGAGGCCTTCCTGAAGCTGGACAAGGCCAAGGCAGCCGCGCAGATGGAAGAGGTCTTGCGCAAGACGATCGCAAAGGCCCGCAAGGATGGCTACCGGCAGGCGATCTGGAGCAACGAGGTCTTCCTTGTCCGAAGCCGGGTGATCCTGTCGGTCTTGCAGAACCTCGCGGCAGATGGCATCGACGTCGACGTCGTGGCCTTTGTCAGGCGCCACGATGCCTGGGCCCGTTCCGCCTATGTGCAGTGGGCGTTGAGGCACAAGACCAACGCAGGCCCCCTCGAAAATTTTGCCGCCTACCTGAAGCGGCGCCCCATCGTCTTCGCAAAGGCGCTCGGACCGTGGAAAGCCGCCTTCGGACCCAAGCTGCTGCTGCGCAATCTCGATGCCGTGGGCGATTCGCTGAAGGAGCTTCTGGCAATCGCCGGACTGGATGTCGCGGATTTCGGACTAACCCGCCGCAACGAATCCGCGTCGATGGAAACCCTGGCGTTGCATGCCATATACAACAGCCAGTTCGACAAGAAAGTCCCGATCACCCGGTGGGTGGCGGCCATGGGCGGCAGCCCGGTCCCGTCCGACAAGACGGTGGAAACATTTCTCGCAGACCTCTTGCCGACGCCGCAAGAACTGGAGGGCGTGAAGGAGTCCTGCGCCGAAGACCGTGAGCAGCTCGATGCCTGGCTGGCTGAAGGTGGCCAGCCCCCCATCGAGACCAAGCCCTTGGACCATCGTCCAGTTGTTGTCGACGGCGGCAAGATGACGGCAGCCCTCACCCATATCGTCATGCGGCAGTCGGAACGCCTTCTGGCACTCGAGGAAAAGCTGGCCAGTCTCACGCCCGTGGCAGAGCAAAATCCTCCGGAGACCACAATGCCCAGTCCCAGACCCGCTCGCGCCATGCCATCGTCCAGCCATGGCGAGGCCCCAGTTTTCGCCATCTCCACCGGTCGTTCCGGCAGCACCCTCGTGCAGCGCATTCTCAATTGCCACAAGGATCTGGTGGTCTGGGGCGAACATTACGGCTTCCTTGGCGGGCTGGCGCAAAGCTATGCGGCGATGACGTCGCCGGACCAGAAACTCTTTCCGCGCAGTGCGGCGGCCAACAAGGGCCCTGACATGCTGCTGCCCACCCTGCAGGACCCTGCGGTCGCGATCGAATGGGTCAATCCCTGGTCGGCCGCCGAATATGTCGACCAGCTCCGCAGCTTCATCAGCGGCTATTTTGGTGGCCGGCTCGCGCAGGGCCAGCGCTGGGGCTTCAAGGAAATCCGTTACAATTCGCTTCCCGTGCTCCGGATGCTTCATGAGCTCTATCCCGCCGGACGGTTCGTCTTCATCCGCCGTGATATTGAGGAAGTCACCCGCAGCAAGATCGCGGCCTTCGTCAAGGAGACGCGCTGGTCAACCATGGCACCACACAAGCAGCAGGAGCAGGTGAAGAAGTTCATCACCGAAACCGAAGAACACTACAAGGTCTATGGTGATTTCATGTCCCGCTACCCGGGTCTCGGCATTGCTGTCGACTTTGAGTTGCTCGATGCGAATCCCAAGCAGGTGATTGGCGAGACGCTCGATCATCTCGGGCTTGATGCGGCTCGCTTCGATTGGAGCCTGGCCGACCAGGTGATCGGAAGCGTCATAACCAAGACCAAGCGCGATCCCGAGATCATGAAACTGGTGCGGCAGGTGATGGCGTCTCTGAAATCAACGGGCACATGATGGTCGGGGCCCGCAACGCTCCTGTCTTGGCACGGGCCAAGGCCTGCGGATGCTGCGAATTTCGCGCCACCTGACAGGGCGAATGGTCTATAGCGATACCCATGGCCAAGAAGGGCAACACCGGAAGCGAGCAGCAGGGCTCTCCCAAGCGCCAGCAGCCATCCGACAAGGACCGGAGGCATGCACTGGCAACGCCACCATCGGACACCATCGGACAGCAAGGCTGGGTAGCCGCCACCGCCAACGTCGCCGCCCTCGTCGAGGAAGCCACCCGGAAGCTTCAGACTGAAATTGCCACGCTCCAGGCCGAGGTGCGGAAGCTCCAGGCCGATCTCGCACAGGTTGAGCGCCGAAATCGCGTCGCTCTGACCCATATCGTGCCCGAGCGGTCAGGCCGCCTGGCACGCCTTCTTCCCGGCCGGCGCAAGCTGCCCGCCTGGGTGCGCGAACAGGTCGAGACCCTGCGCAAGTCGCGGCTGTTCGATACCGATTGGTACCTGTCCCATAACCCGGACGTGCAGAGTTCGGGCATGGATGCCCTCAGCCACTTTGTCTTGATCGGCGGCTTCGAAGGCCGCAAACCGAACCCTGTATTCGACAGCCGCTGGTATCTGGAAACCTATCCCGATGTCGCCCAGTCGGGACTCAATCCGCTGTTCCATTATTTCAAGTTCGGTGCTGCCGACAAGCGCGCCGCAGGGCCTTCCTTCGACACCGCCTACTACCTCGAGCGCAGCCCCGACGTTGCGGCGTCTGGCATGAACCCGCTCGTGCATTACCTCCGACACGGGATGAAAGAGGGCCGGATCGCCTCGCGCAGCCGGCCGCTGGCCAAGCCACCGGCGGCGCCGGAGGAAAGTGTCTGGTCCGCCGCGAAGCCTCGGGCAAACCAGGCCGGGGCCGTGGTGGACATCATCGTGCCGGTCTATCGCGGTTATGATGACACGCTTGCCTGCATCCATTCCGTGCTGGCAGCGCCAGTAACGACCGCCTTCGAACTGGTGGTCATCGACGACGCCAGCCCGGAGCGTGCTCTGTCGGCCAAACTGGCCGAACTGGCCAGGATGGGCTTATTCACCCTGTTGGTAAATCCGCGCAATCTGGGTTTTGTCGGGACCGTGAACCGGGGCATGGGGCTCCACGCCGACCGTGACGTGGTCCTGTTGAATTCCGACACCGAGGTCTACAACGACTGGCTTGACCGGTTGCGCAGCCAGGCCCAGGGTGCACGGGTGGGAAGCGTGACTCCCTTTTCGACCAATGCGACGATCTGCAGCTATCCGGTCACGTTGCGCGATAACCCGGAGGAACTGGAGATCAGCTTCGACGCGCTCGACAGCCTTGCCGCAACGGCAAACGCCGGGCAGTCGGTCGATATCCCGACCGCCGTAGGCTTCTGCATGTATATACCCCGCGCTTGTCTCAAGGCGGTTGGGCTTTTTGATGCCGAAACCTTTGGCAAGGGTTATGGCGAGGAGAATGATTTCTGCCGTCGCGCAGCCAACACGGGCTGGCGCAACATATTGGCGGGCGACGTTTTCGTCCGGCACACCGGTGAAGTATCCTTCGCCGACCAGGCCGGCGAGAGCCAGACTGCGGCCGCAAAGGCCCTGTTGGCGAAACACCCTGATTACAACGCCGTTGTGCGCGACCATATCCGCAGCGATCCGGCCGCCCGCCTGCGCCGCCGTCTGGATGCGGCACGCCTCAAGGCCCACTGCGGCGAACGCTCGATCCTCCATGTTACACATAATTGGGGAGGTGGTATCGGCCGGCACGTGCAGAATATGGTGGAGATGTTGGCGCGCGATGGTGTGGGCGGACTGCTCATGACCAATGTCGAGCGGGGCAAGCCCCAGGTGGGCATCCATTCGATCGATGACATCAACGCGGCCAACCTGCTGGGCCTCGACATCATCGCCGACGCCGCCGAGATCGCCGATCTGCTTCCGGCCGCAGGCGTGGTGCGCATCCACGTCCACAGCCTGGCCGGTTTTCCCCTGGAGGCCACCGACGCTGTTCGCCGCATCGCCGGCCTCGCCGGCCTGGCCTACGACTTTACCGTGCATGACTACATGGCGTTCTGTCCGCGCCTGACCTTGGTCAATGGCAATGGCCGCTATTGCGGCGAGAAAGGGCTGACGGCCTGCCACAGCTGCATTGCGGTGAATGGAACGCCCTTTGGCCGGGTCAACGCCAACCAATGGCGCAGGCATTTCCTCCAGCTTCTCGACGGGGCAAGCCATGTCTTCGCCCCGAGCCGCGACGCATGCCGCCGCACCTCGTCCTATCTCCGGGGGCGCGAGGTACTTTACCGGCCGCATCCGCACAAGGCTCAGAGACCCGGCAGCCTAGCCATGCGGTGGAAGAAAGATGACATTTTCCGGATCATGATTGTTGGTGGCATCAACGAACAGAAGGGGTCGCGGCTGCTGCTGGCCATGGCCGAGGATGCCACACGGCGCAAGTTGCCAATCGAATTCACCATCGTCGGCCACACCGACCAGGACGCGGCCTTTGCCGCCCGCGCCAATGTAACCATGACCGGCCGCTACCGCGAAGACGACCTTTTCCAGCTCATGCGGGCCCAGGCCGCCCACGCCTTCTTCCTGTCGTCGCTTTCGCCGGAAACCTTCAGCTATGTGCTGACGGCGGCTCTGGAAGCGGGCTATCCCGTCGCCGCGTTCGATCTCGGCGCTCAGGCCGAACGGTTGCGCGAACTTGCCCCCGATACGAGCCTGCTTCTCGACGAGGGCCTCGCCGGCCAGCCGGCGAAGGTCAACCGGGCCCTGCTCGAGTGGATCCGGACATTGAAACTACCAGACGATCCACCGCAGATGGTAGATGTGACCTATGCTGCCACCGAGTATTACGCCGGCCCACTTGAAACAAATTCCGAACAAGATTGAAGAAACTTTACCGACCTGGCGAAACCACCCGTTCACTGCCGCCACAGCTTGAGGTTGGTTAACAGCGTAAACAGAGTCATAAGAAGACATGCCGCAAGACCGGAGGATATGCGACATGTTGGAAGATCTCATTTACAGCATTTCGACAGCGTTCACCCACTCGACTGACCTGGGCGCACTGCCAGCCGAAACACTGCCATTGTCATCTTTCTTCAGTGGCGCTGGCGCCCTGATCCTGGGCAAGTTCACCGGCAGCCTCGGCGGCCTGACGCTCCCGATCAATTTCTCCGCCCTGTTCATCGGCGCCACCCTGTCGAACTGGCTGCTCACCGGCCTCGACCTGCAGATCGACCGGGAAATCCAGCAACCGATGTTCGTCTCCATGCTCGGCATGGTGATTGCCGCCTTCGCCATGATGTACTGGATTCAGAACGACCGGGCCCGAATCTAGGCAAGCCGGCTATTCCCTGACCCTGTGACCGAAAGTCCGGGTTGCACCGCACAATGGACCATGCTTGCATGGAGCGCCGCAACAAAGGACGCTCCATGACCATTTCCCGCGACAAGCCCTGGCTCTTCCGGACCTATGCCGGCCACTCGACGGCGGCCGAGTCCAACAAGCTATACCGCGGCAATCTGGCCAAGGGCCAGACCGGCCTGTCCATCGCCTTCGACCTGCCGACCCAGACCGGCTACGATAGCGACCACGAACTGGCCCGCGGCGAAGTCGGCAAGGTCGGCGTACCCATTTCCCACATCGGCGACATGCGAACGCTGTTCGATGGCATTCCTTTGGCCGACATGAACACCTCGATGACCATCAACGCCACGGCCGCTTGGCTCCTGGCCCTCTACGTGGCCGTCGCGGATGAACAGGGCGTGGCCCGGAACCGCCTTGCCGGTACCACCCAGAACGATATCATCAAGGAATATCTCTCGCGCGGCACCTATGTGTTTCCGCCCAAGCCGTCGATGCGGCTCATCACCGACACAATCGCCTTTTCCACCCGGGAACTTCCCAAGTGGAACCCCATGAATGTCTGCTCCTATCACCTGCAGGAAGCCGGCGCCACGCCGGCCCAAGAACTGTCCTTCGCGCTCGCGACCGCGATCACGGTCCTCGATGCCGTCAGGCAGACCGGCGATGTGGGCCCGGCCGAATTCCCCCAGGTCTTCGGGCGCATGTCCTTCTTCGTCAACGCCGGCATCCGCTTCATCACCGAAATGTGCAAGATGCGGGCTTTTGCCGAACTCTGGGACGAGCTCGGCCGTGAACGCTACGGCATCGACGATGAAAGGCTCCGCCGCTTCCGGTACGGCGTGCAGGTGAACTCCCTCGGGCTGACCGAACAGCAGCCCGAAAACAATGTCTACCGCATCCTCCTGGAAATGCTCGCGGTGGTGCTGTCCAGAAACGCCCGGGCCCGGGCGGTGCAGCTTCCGGCCTGGAACGAGGCCCTCGGCCTTCCCCGGCCATGGGACCAGCAATGGTCGTTGCGCATGCAGCAGGTGGTGGCCTACGAGACCGATCTCCTGGACTATGGCGACATCTTCGAAGGCTCACGGGAGATCGAACGCAAGGTGGAGGATCTGAAGGCGGAAGCGCGCGCCGAACTGGACCGGATTCTCGCCATGGGCGGCGGCACGTCCGAAGTCGTCATCGCCGACATGAAGCGCCGACTGGTGGACAGCAACACCGCCCGCATAAGGGCGATCGAGACTGGCCAGACGACCATCGTCGGGGTCAATGCTTTCACAAGCAGCGAAGTCTCGCCACTGGAGAGCGCCGATGGAGACGCCATTCTGACCGTGAAGGACGATGTCGAATATCAGCAAATCGAGCGCCTGAAGGCCTGGCGGCGTGAGCGCGACGCGGGCGCCGTGCAGGCGGCACTTGCCGGTCTGCGCCGGGCCGCGAGCGAAGGAAGCAATATCATGGAGCCCTCGATCGCCTGCGCCAAGGCCGGTGTGACGACTGGTGAATGGGGCGAGACCCTGCGCGCCGTCTTCGGCGAATACCGGGCGCCGACCGGCGTTGCTCTGGTGATGCATGAAGCAGGTAATTCGACACTTGAGGACCTTCGCAGCCGCGTGAAGCGCCTCGCCCAAAGCCTTGGCGAGACTCCGAAATTCCTGATGGGCAAGCCGGGCCTTGACGGCCATTCCAACGGTGCCGAGCAGATCGCTGTCCGTGCCGCCGATACCGGACTTGAAGTGATCTACGAAGGCATTCGCGTGACGCCTGAACAGCTTGTCAGGACGGTTGAACAGCACGGCGTGCACATCATGGGCCTGTCGATCCTGTCAGGGAGCCATGTGCCGCTGATCCGCGACGTGATGAACCGCCTGCGCGGCGCAGGTCTGGGCCATGTCCCCGTGGTCGTCGGCGGAATCATTCCAGCCGAGGACATCAACGTGCTGAAGCAACTGGGCGTCGCCGCCGTCTACACCCCGAAGGATTTCGACATGAACCGGATCATGGCCGATCTAATCGGCCTGATCGAGCAGCGGGCCGGCGAACGGGCTGCCTGATCAGGCCAGCCCGTCGAAACACTCCAGCGCCCGGCCGGCATAGACCGCACCCGGACCGCCTGACATTTCGACCGAGACGGCCAGCATCTCGACAAGCTCTTCGCGGCTGGCGCCGTGCTTCTTCGCCGCCGCCACGTGATAGATGATGCAATCATCGCAGCCCTTGGCCACTGCGATGGCCACCGCTGTCAATTCCTTGATGGCCGGTGAGAGTTTTCCGGGACGCACCGCCGCATCGGCCAACGACTTGAAGCCCATCATGGTCTTCTGGTCCGCCTTGAACAGTCCCATCAGCCGGCCATTGACCGCGGTGAGCTTTTCGTTGCTTGTCGACATCTCGTTTCCTTTCGATGACAGCGCCGGGACGGTCAGAAGAAGGCCTTGCCGTCTTGCTTCGAGAAGGCATGCCACTTGTCGCGATTGACCGTCATGTAGCAGGTCTGGCCCTCGACCCCTTCGAATTCTGTCGATGTCTTCACACGGATCCGGCTGTCGTCGAGATCGACATCGATGATCATGTCGCCGCCGAGGAGTTCGGTGACGAAGATCTGGCCGGTGACATGGTCCTCCGCCGGCTTGTCGAGCGAGATGGAGAGCGCGTCCGGCCTGATCCCCATGCGGACCGACTTGTCCTTGTTGCCAGCCGACAGGATCCGGGCTTGTTCGTCGGTCACCGCAATGCGGAAGTTCGGATGGTGGAAGACGCTCCGGCCTCCGTCGCTCACCACATCGCAATCGACGAAATTCATCGCAGGCTCGCCGACGAAACCGGCAACCCAGGCGTTGACCGGCTTGTTGTAGACCTCGCGCGGGCTGCCGAGCTGCTGCAGCTCACCCTCGTGCATGACCGCGATCGTATCGGCCATCGACATCGCCTCGAGCTGATCGTGGGTCACATAGATCATGGTGGTGCCCAGCGTGCGCTGCAGATGCTTGATTTCGCCGCGCATGTGAGCACGCAGCTTGGCATCGAGATGGGCGATCGGCTCGTCGAAGAGGAACAGGTTCGGCTCGCGCACGATTGCCCGGCCAATGGCCACCCGCTGCTTCTGGCCGCCCGACAGCTCCTGCGGGCGGCGTTCGAGCAGGTGATAGATCTCGAGCAGCTTGGCGGCGGCGGTCACCCGCTCCTTGATGCGGTTCTCGTCCTGGCCCCGCAAACGCAATGGATTGGCCATGTTGTCGAAAACGCTCTTGTGTGGATAGAGCGCATAGTTCTCGAAGACCATGGCGACGTCGCGATCCTTGGGCGCCAGTTCGTTGATCGGCTTCTCGTCGAACAGGATCTGGCCCGAGGTGATATGCTCGAGACCGGCAACCATGCGCATGGTCGATGACTTGCCGCAGCCGGATGGCCCCAAGATGGACAGGAACGAACCATCGGGGCATTCGATGTTGAGATCCTTCACGGCAGGCATGTTGCCGTATTTTTTCCAGACGTTGCGGAATGAAACCTTGGCCATGTCAGCCTCCCATTATTCCTTGACCGCGCCCATGGTCAGGCCGGTGACGAGATATTTGCGGATTACCAGGCCGAGCAGCATCATCGGAAGGGTCGTGACGGTACCGGCGGCCATGATCTGACCCCACTGGATGTTCTGCGGCTGGACCAGTTCGCGCGTTGCGGCCGGAAGCGTCTTGGCGCCGCCGGACCCGATGATGGCTGCGAACAGATAGTCGTTCCAGGCAAAGAGGATACAGAGCACAAGGAAGGCGCCGATACCGGGCGCGACCAGCGGAAGGATGGCCCGGAAGGCCTGGAGCCGCGTTGCGCCGTCGACCATCTGTGCTTCCTCGATGGCATAGGGAACATTGTCGAAGAAGCCCTTGAGGATCCAGATCGCGAAGGGCAGGTTGAAGGTGGTGTAGGCAAGGATGAGGCCGGGCAGCGTCCCGACCAGATCCAGCTCGCGGAAGATCCAGTACAGCGGCACCATCACCGCGACTACGGGCGCCATGCGGGTCGAAATGATCCAAAAGAACAGGTCGCCCTTGCCCTTGAAGTCGATGCGCGACAGGGAATAGGCGCACATCGAGCCCAGCACCACGGAGACCAGGGCCGAACCGCCGGCCGCCACCAGCGAATTGAACAGATAGGTGGAGAAGCCGAGGTTGGCGAAGAGTTCATAATAGTGCTTGAAGGTCGGGCTGAACTCGAAGAACACTGTGACGCCCGCCCAGTCGCCCACCTCCGGAAGCTTGAAGGCCTCCAGCAGGTCCTTGAAGGATGACACGAACATCACGAACAGCGGCAGGACCGTCCATACGAGGTAGAAGGCGATGAACACCGCCGAAAACCACTTGAAGGCCTTGGTGAGGGGTGTTTCGTAACGGACGACTTCTCGCGAGGCCATGGCTTACACCTTTGAGGGTTGCTGACGGTCGAAGACGCGGACCAGCAGCTTGCCGAGGATGATGGTGACGATCAGCAGGATGAAGGCAATGGCAGCGCCGCGCCCCAGCTTGAAGAACTTGAACGACACCTCGAAGAGATAGATGGGCAGAATCTTGGTGGAGTTGCCGGGACCGCCGCCGGTGAGGACCAGCGCCGAGTCGATGAACCTGAAATTGTCCATGAAGCGCAGCATGATGGCGATCAGCAGCACCGGATAGAGATTGGGCAAGGTCACCGAGATGAAGTTGCGGAAGGCGGACGCGCCATCCACCATGTTGGCCTCAAGCTGATCCTGCGGCACGCGCTTCAGTCCGGCGAGCGTGATCAGGGTGATGAGCGGAGTCCACTGCCACACGTCGACCAGCACGATGCCGATCATCGCGGTGCTGGAACTGGCCAGGATCGATTTCGGGCCGAGTATCCCGACGCTCTGCAGAAGCCAGTGATACCAGCCGAAAGTACCGTTGTAGAGGAAGTACCACACCATGCCGGCCACCAGTGGGGCCATCATCATCGGCATCAGCAGAGTGGTGACGAGGACCTTTTCGTAGCGAGAGCCGTTCAGTGAGACGGCGAGAAAGACGCCGATGACGATCTGCAGCGTCAGGCACATGACACTGTATTGGACGAGCAGCCACCAGCCGGACATGAAACGTGTATCGCTGGGCAGCTTGGTGAAATTGGCGAAGTTGTTCCACTCGATGCTGCCGATATCGACATCGTGCAGGCTCATGTAGATCATCCAGAAGAAGGGATAGATCGAGATGAAGGCCAGGACCAGAATGGCCGGCGCCATCAGCCAGAAGTAATAGCGCTTCGAGGCGGTGGGATTGACGGATGGCGGCTCGGCCGCCGCTACCGACATGGGACGCGATTCGACACTGTCCGGAATGTGCCGGACGCGGAACAGGCTGAGTCCGGTTCTTGTCTCGTCAGTCATTGTCGTCGATCTCCGCCTTGGGTCTGCAAGGACCTCGGTCGTCGCTTTCGCTTTGAAAATACGGCAAGTATCCGGCGGCCGCATGTGGCCGCCGGAAAGACGTATCAGAGCCGGATCAGATCAGCCGGCGTCGTTCAATTCGTCGAGCTGTGTCTGGATCGACGCGCAGGCCTCTTCCGGCGTCTGCTCGTTCGACAGGCACTTCTGGACTTCTGCCGCGAGGATCGAGTGATATTCGTTGGCGTTGGGGATCTTCGGCCCCAGAACGAAGTGCGGGTTCTTGATGCCGTAGTCGTAGACCGCGTCGAAGGTCAGCGCATTGGGCATAGTGGTCGGCCGCTGCTTGGCCTTCTGCACCTCTTCCATGGCGAGGACCGACTTGCGGGTCGGAGTGCCGCCAAGGCCCTTGAGAACATTGAACTGGTTCTCGCGCGACACCGACCAGATGGCGAAGATATAGGCCGCACGCTTGAGGTCATCTGAGGCATTGCCATTGATGCCGATGCCGCCGATGCCGCAGTTGGTACCGTTGACCGCCTCTCCACCATTCTTGATCCACGACGGAACGCCCTTCGGGCATGGCGCATAGGCGGTCTTTCCACCGGCCGCGCGCGATGTCTTCTCGTCTTCGATCGACGCCGCAAACTCGTGATACTGGGTCTGCATCGCGATGTTGCCGGACTG
>JAGRLX010000462.1 GCA_020441605.1 Alphaproteobacteria bacterium | reverse complement strand
TTGTGATCTCCGTCGCAGCCGGGCTTTGGGCCGGGCCAAGCAACTCGGAAGAACGACCACAGACCACAGTGCCGGATCAGGCAGAGTTTGTGGGATCGGCAGCTTGTGCGCAGTGCCACACGAGCGAACATGAGCAATGGACCAGCTCCCAGCATGCACACGCGATGCAGGAGGCGAACGACCAGACGGTTCTTGGAAAATTCGACGGGACGACATTCACAGAGGATGGCGTGGTCTCGACCTTCTTCAAGAAGGATGGTGCCTACTGGATCAACACCGACGGACCAGACGGCAAACTCGCCGATTTCAAAGTCCGTTACACATTCGGCATTGCCCCGCTTCAGCAATATCTCATCGAACTTCCGGGCGGACGCCTTCAGGCTTTCGGGGTTGCATGGGACTCGCGCCCGCAGAGCGAGGGCGGTCAGCGCTGGTACCATCTTTATCCGGGCAGCAAGCTCAAGGCGGGCAATCCGTTGCACTGGACCGGCATCGATCAAAACTGGAACTACCAGTGCGCCTGGTGTCATTCGACGAACCTGAAGAAGAACTTTAACCCTGCGACCGACGAATTCAAAACATCCTGGTCGGAGATCCATGTCGGCTGTGAGGCCTGCCACGGCCCGGGTTCGAAGCATTTGGCTTGGGCCAAGACATCTGATCAATCCAAAGACCCTAGCATGGGGCTCTATCCTGAGTTCAACGAGCGCCACGGAGTGACGTGGTCCGTGAATGCGGACGGCAAGCCTGTGCGTTCGACTCCGCGGACAACAAGCATCGAAATCAAAGCTTGCGCCAGCTGCCATGCCCGGCGCGGACAATACGACGATGATCCGCACGCCGCGGCGGGGCTATACGACGCCTTCCGCCCCTCTTTGTTGGACACCGGCCTCTATTATGTTGATGGCCAGCAGCGTGATGAGGTCTATAACTTCGCGTCCTTCCTTCAGAGCAAGATGTATGCAGCAGGCGTGACCTGCTCTGATTGCCATAATCCCCATACCGGAAAGATACGCGCTGAAGGCAACGCAGTCTGTGCCCAATGCCATACGCCCGAGCGTTACGACATACCAGAACATCACCATCATACGCCCAAGTCGGACGGGGCTCAGTGCGCCTCATGTCATATGCCGACAACAACCTACATGGGCGTCGATCCGCGGCACGATCACTCCATACGCATTCCGCGTCCCGACCGAACGACGCTTCTGGGTACGCCGAATGCTTGCAACCAATGTCACAAGGACAAATCCGCGTCCTGGGCCAGCGAGGCGATCAAGACTTGGTATCCCAAACCCATTCCAGGCGCGCAGGATTTTGCTGAAGCCTTCAGCCGCGCTGATTTGGCTGCGCCCGGTGCACAAATCGCGCTTTCGCGCATTGCAACCAACGCGTCTGAATCTGCGATCGCTCGGGCCAGCGCGGTCGCGAGATTGGGCCGCTTTCCTTCGCGCGAGACCATGGCCATCGCGGCTCAGTCTCTAAAGAGTGACGATGTTCTCGTGAAGGCCGCTGCGATTTCGATCATCGCGACCGCCGATGCGGAAACCCGCGTTGCGCTGCTCGTTCCGCTTTTGAATGACAAAGCCCGGCTCGTTCGCATGGATGCGGCACGTGCATTAGTCGGCCAACCGGAAACCTCGCTGTCCGCGGAGGCTCGTCAGGCCTTTACAGCGGCTATCGAAGAGTACGTTGCAGCCCAGAACTTCAATGCGGAACGGCCTGAGTCCCACGTCAATCTGGGAACGCTCTACCGCGATCAGGGCAAGATGGAGGATGCCAAGGCCCAATTCGAAAGGGCCATAAGCATCGACCCGACATTTGTGGCGGGATCTCTGGCACTAGCTGACCTTGTGCGCGCTGGCGGCGATGAGGCAAAATCAGAAAAGATTTTGCGCGACGCGTTGGTCCTCAATCCAGACGCAGGGGCCGTGCAATACGCTTTGGGCTTAAGTCTCGTCAGACAGAAGCGCACCGAGGAAGGTGTGACGTGGCTGCGCAAGGCTGCCGAAAGCACACCTCAGGATCCGCACATCACTTACGTTCTCGGCGTAGCCTTGCACGATATGGGCAAACAGGCGGAAGCGATTGCTGTCTTGAAAAACGCGCTTGCGCGTCATCCCTATGACCGCGAAATTCTCATTGGCTTAGCTTCATACGCGATCGAGCGGAAAGACTATTCGTCTGCTCTCACCTACGCCAACACCCTTGCCGAGCTTGAGCCCAACAGTCAGGAAGTCGGCAATATGGTCACTTGGTTGCGCAAGCAGATTTCGGGCGCCAACTAACAGCACAAGCAGCCCGTGCATGAGCCCTTATGTTGCGTCGGACGGCTCTGGATAGACCCCAGCCAGCACCGTTGCAAAGTGTGCTTTGACACTCTCATTGCATTGGCATGCGCGCGCGCGCAGTTCCGCCTCGTTGCGCACGGTCAGACAACCGCGAGACGTCTCCAGGATGTTGTCGGCTTTGAGTGTTTGAATGACCCGGCTGACATAGCTCCGTCCCACGCCCATCAACGAGGCAAGTTCATCATGCGTCAGCGGGACGATGTGGTTGCCAGTCCGGTCCATTGCCGCAAGGATCCACTTCGCCGTGCGCTGCTCAATGGAGTGGATTGCGTTGCAAGCGGTCGCTTGAAACATCTGCGCCAGCAAGCAATCGGCATAGCGTGAAAACAGCCGCTTGAAAGAGACGGACTTTTCCTTTGCAGCCTGGACGGCGCTAATAGGTGCGCGCAGAACCGGTCCGCCAAATTTGACTGTAATCATGCAATAGGCCGGCAGATGTCCTGAGCTTACAATGCCCCCAACAGCACCTTCCCTACCCACCAAGACCGTCTCGACCTCACGACCGTCAACGCTGGTGACGAGGTACGAGATCAGGGTCGGACCGCA
This sequence comes from Alphaproteobacteria bacterium, assembly GCA_020441605.1. Next base: position 45 of record JAGRLX010000462.1, on the reverse strand, counting down.
CGGAAAATACACCTGCCCAATATTGTCTCCTGGACGGTACAAGAG
>JAGRLX010000153.1 GCA_020441605.1 Alphaproteobacteria bacterium | reverse complement strand
GGGCTGATGCTGCGCGAGGACGGCATCGTCTATGACGACGGCACCACCTCGCGCCTGGCGGAAGACCATTACGTCATGACCACCACCACGGCCAATGCCGCCAAGGTGATGAGCCAGATGGAATTCGCCCACCAGGCGCTGTGGCCCGATCTCGATGTCACCTATGTGTCGGTCACCGAGCAATGGGCGCAGATGGCGGTGGCCGGCCCCAAGTCGCGGCCCACGCTGCAGAAGCTCGTCGACGGTCTCACGATGACCGACGAGACGGTGCCCTACATGGCGGCCAAGGAAATCACGGTCATGGGCGGGGTTCCGGCCCGGCTGTTCCGCCTCTCCTTCTCGGGCGAGCACGCCTACGAACTGGCGGTGCCGGCCGACTACGGCAACATGGTGGCCCGCGCCGTCATGCAGGCGGGGGCGGAATTCGACATCACGCCCTACGGGGTGGAGGCGCTGTCGATCATGCGCATCGAGAAGGGCCATGTGGCGGGCGGCGAGCTCAACGGCACCACCACGGCGACGGACCTCGGACTCGGCAAGATGATGTCGCAGAAGAAGGATTATATCGGCCGCATGCTGGCAGGCCGCGAGGGCCTCGTCGATTCGAACCGGCAATGCGTCGTCGGCATCCGGCCGGTCGATGTCAATGATCGCATCCGGGCGGGCTCGCATCTGCTCAACCAGGGCGACAAGCCGTCGATGGCCGATGACCAGGGCTATGTCACCTCGGTGGCCTGGTCTCCCATGCTCAACATGTGGCTGGGCCTCGCACTTCTCGCCAATGGCCGCGCCCGCCATGGTGACGTGATCCGCATCTGGGATGGCCTGCGCGGCACCGAGACGCTGGGCGAGATCTGTGATCCGATCCATTTCGACAGGGAGAACAAGAGACTCCATGCCTAAGACTCCCGTCAAAGCCAAGGCGGCGCCCGAGATCTTCTTCCCGCGCGTGTCGCCGCTCGCCGATGTGGCGATCCAGGGCCGGTTCGGTGCCGACAGGGGTGCCCCCGGCGTTCTCTTCCGGGTGCGCCATCCCTTGTCCATCCTCACGGTCATCGCGCGGAAGGGAAAGTCCAGGGCAGTGGCCGATGGGCTGGCGGGCCTCAAGGGTGTGGCGGTGCAATGGGCCGGGCCGGACCAGTATTTCGTTCTGGCCGAAGGCCGGGGCGAGGGCGCGCTCCATCGCGAGCTACAGGCCGCGCTTGGCGCCAGCGCCTCGCTCAGCGAGCAGAGCCATGGCCGCGTGGTCATCCGCGTGGCGGGCCCCAGGGCGCGCCATGTGCTGGCCAAGGGCACGCCGGTCGATCTGCACCCGGATGAGTTTCCGGTGGGCAAGTCGGCGCTCACCCAGATGGCCCATGTCGGCGTCCACCTCACACGAGTGGATGACGATGCCTATGATCTCTCGGTGTTCCGCGGTTTCGCCGAGAGCTTCTGGGAATGGATCACCGAGCAGGCCGAGGAATTCGGCTATCAGGTGATTTAGCGGGGCCTGCCGCTGGACCAGCGGAAACCCACCTCGGGTTTTTGCGATCGGTGCGGATCCTGCGCATGTCTTATCGAGGGTCGTAACCGCGACCGTCCGGGCATCTATCCCCTGTCGTCCAGATCCGAATGCCCGGCCTTGACCCTGGTCGTAACCAACGTGTCGAGGAGTTGGTCCAGCATCACGCCGAACTGCGTACGTCCCGCCGGTAGATCGTGCACACGCTGGAGGAACATCACGTCGAGATTTCCGTTGCCTTCGAGCAAGACCGGACCATCGGCGGTCAGCGCAATGTCCCAGCCCACCACGGTGCGATGTCTGAATGTGGCGTGGGCCTGGACTGCGAGAGCCTTGATTGCACCCCACATCGGCACCATGCGTCCGGCGATCTCAGCGCCGGTGAGCGGGTGCCTCTCATAGCGCAGGCAGGACGTCGCCATGTTGTCGCCGGTGAAGAGGCCAAGCCGGCCGCTTCCAAGGTCGATCGGGGAGGCATATTCCTCGTCCAGCGCCTCGGTCCAGGCGGGCTCGAGCTTGGCCAAGACGCGCAGCATCGCCAGCACGACGACAGGCGCCGGGCCATTGCCGAGGGACGTTACAACCCGGAACGTCACGAGGGACTCGTTGGCCAGATCGGCGATGCCCGAATGGTTGCGCAGCCATGGCTGGACGATGATGGGCGTCCCACCCGACTGCCGGCCGATGTCGGCCAGCACCCCGTCGAGGTCGCAATGCTTGCCGCTGGCGTCGGCATAGTGGTCTGGCGCAAGGCAGGTGAATGCCATTGTGCCGATCGCACCCATGCCGCGCTCCGGCTTGCAGAAGAGATCGCGGGCGAAGGCCGTGCGCGGCGCCATCAGACGTGTGTGGCCGTCACCGACCACGGCCAGCACGCCCGGGTTCGGCAGACCTGCCTCGCTGCAGCGCTGGTAGAAGAACTGCTTGTGGCTCATCTCGCTTAGCGGATAGGGGCAAGGCCGCATGCGATTGAGCGCACTCAGCATGCCATTCTTGGTTTCGAACCGGGTGAGAACTTCCGGCGCCCATGATTTGCGTTCGGGCCGGTACAGCTCCATCTGGTAGTAACTCGGCGGATCGATGCCGTCTGAAAACCAAATGCCGATCATGTCCCACGCTTGCCGCCACAGCGGAATCCCGGTGGCTTGCTTGACCCCCGGCCCGGCCTTGGCGGTGAGCCAGGCGGTGGCCAGCAGGAGAACGAACTGCTTGACGACCGGAACATAGGCGATACGGATCGGCGGGTGGCTGAAGCGCTGGCGATAGCCGCCGTGACGGTGGATCTCCCGCATCTTTGCGCCGATGGCCTCCGGTGGCAGGTCGGCGATCCTGTCGCGCATGATGAGACGCTGCACGTCGGCGCGGCTTTTCAGCCCCCAGATGGCAATCGCGACCACGTAGAGTTCGATGCAAAGCAGCTCAGCAAGTTCGGCGGTGAACACGACGTAGCCTGCCCCGCCCGATGATCCGAAGGGCAGAAGCGTCTCTGAATATTCGACCACAATCGCCAGGGCCTGAAAGGCCACGATGGCGGCCAGGGCAATCTGCATCCATCGCGATCCCCTTTGTATCCGCGACAGCACAAGCAAGGCACTTGCCACCGTTACCGCCAGCGCGGCGTGGGCGAGATACTCCAGTTGCCGCATGTCCAGCGACGCGGCCGTCTCTTGCCGGTCCACCATCGCATCGCCCAACTCGATGATGGCGAGTGTCGCAATCGTCCCTGCTGCCAACAGCCAGTGTCGCCACATCAATCCACGGGCGCCGCGGCGAAAAGCCAGTATGGCGGTCAGTCCCACGGCAACGGCCAACGCGGTCCACATCGCGAGTTCTATCGGTGGGAAATATTGGGCAATGGACGAGGTCCATTCGATTTGCATCGCCACGCTGGCCGCGGCGTAAACGACAGCAAGAACCGCCAGCACGATCTTTGCCCTGGTGCCGCCAAGGCGCGGCGCGAATAGGTCCTTCTTGGTGGCTTGCACGCGATCTGTCCCGAGCTTTTTTCCGGCATTGTCACGGCAATTGGATCATAATTGAGGCAAGCGCGCGCGTTCCGATCCTGCGCCAACTTGCCGCTACTTCTGGTCGTCGAAGCCAGCTTCCTCAGTGGTGTCGGCCTGCGTCGCACTGGGCGGCGGTGGCACGTAGTTCGCCGGGTCTGCGCGCCACTTGCGCCATTCGTTGATGTACTGATGGCTCAAGTCCCAGAGCGGCCAGTGTGCCGGGCGGCTGCGGCCGGGTGGCACTATGACGGTCGCATCGCCGAAGCAGGACTCGATCCGATCTTGGGTAATGCCTGCCGAGGTCAGATTTACGTTCTGGAGTGCCGCTCCCGTCAGCCGGGCTCCATAGAATTCCACGCCATCTACTTGTGCATTGCTGATATAGGCTCCCTCCAGCTTAGTCCCGCGCAAGCAAGCGCCCTCCAGCCCGGTGACGTCAAGCCATACCCGTTCCAATCGTGCCTCCAAGAAGTTGGCTACCTCCAGCTGCGTTCCTCCGAAATTGGCTCCCGTCGCACGCGTGCTCAAGAGCGAGGTACCGTTCAATCGTGCACCTTGGAGGGACGCGCCCGTCATCTCTGCCTGCATGAGGGAAGCACCTTCCAGCTGTGCCTGGTCGAGGATGGCACCCTCCATCTGTACTTCCCGCAGGTAGGCTCCGCCCAATCGTGCGTTACGGAGGAAGGCGCCTTGCAGCCGCGCCTTGATAAGGCTCGCGCCCTGCAGACGGGCTCTGTGCAGCAGCGCACCGGACAATACGAGGCCAGACAGGTCGGCGCCCTGCAAGTTGGTGTGGTGCAAATCCAGCCTATAGCCACGGTAGCTTCGAATCCGGTCTTTCCAGTCCCCAAGTCTGGCCGCGTAGTCATCCAGAATTGCTGTTCCGAACGGCTCCTCCTGATCGGGCAAGCTGGGGACCGGCTCATCGAACACCCATGTGGCATCGGGCGCGGCATCCTTTCCCCAGCGGGCTTCGACCTGGCGCTGCGCCGCGTCGCGCCGCCCGAGGACCTTCAGCGCCAGCGCAATATCCTCGCGGGGTGGTGGAAGCGACCTCGCCCACTTGTGGACCAGACCCTCGCTGTAATGAGAGCCAAATCGTGCCCTTCGCTTCACCTCGTGAGCCGCGCGTTCTTTCTTCGTGGCGGCCTGGTCAAGCCGCAGCCATTCGCCAAACGCGTGGCCTTGCGCTGATGCTGCCGGCGCGTTCTCGGGGATATAGGCGCAGAGGATTTCCATAACCCGCACATGGTCGCGGCCCTTGTCGTAGTTGACGGAATCCTGCGCGATGCGCTCCAGAGAAAGAATGGCACCAATACGCACCTCGATGTTGGGTACGGTCACTTCCTCGAGAACTGGCGTGGCGTCGTCAATCGATCCATCATCGTGTTTCTTGAAGACCTTCGTGCCGTGGCTGTTGACGAGTTGGCGTTTCACGGTCTTCTCGGCGCCCAGCTGCTCCACGGCCTTGGAAATGCGGTCAGTGATATGGCCCTCCTTCTGGAACCCCAGGGTGCGGTGGGCGATGATCGTGCGCCAGACGAGAAAGGGAGCGCTGAGCAGGGCAACGATCAAGGTGCTCGCGCCGAGGCCGTTGCTGGAAGGACTGCCGAGCGCGGCACTCCCCAAGATCACGTGGTACAAGGACACAAACGCTGCAACGAGGGCGGCGAGAAACAACGCTGGAACCGATAAGATAAGCAAGGCACCGAAGACTGCGCCAAGCGGCCGCGCTACGCGCCAATCGGGGTCGCGGGTCAGGCCCAACCAGTCAAGAACGTCCTTCGGTGGCGGCCCCTTGGGCATCGTGGTCTGGTTCTCAGTGCAACGAATCAGCTACGGAATATATGACGTTAGGATAGATTGATGAGCCGCAACGTGCAAATACATGGGACTGGGACAACAATCCTTGACAAATATTCCTATTTTGTGTATGTCTCCTCTGTCCGCCCCGGATGGGGTCCTGCTCATGACGGTG
>JAGRLX010000152.1 GCA_020441605.1 Alphaproteobacteria bacterium | reverse complement strand
AACATGATGAAGAACTGGCTGTTGCCGGAATTGGGATCGCTCGACCGGGCCATGCCGACAGTGCCGCGCGCAAAATGCGCATTAGTGAACTCGGCCTGCAGATCAGGTTCGTTTGAACCGCCCATGCCCGTCCCGGTCGGATCGCCAGTCTGGGCCATGAAGCCCTCGATCACGCGGTGGAAGACCACGTCATTGTAGAACCCAGACTGGGCCAGCTTGGTGATCTGCGCCACGTGCTTCGGCGCGAGATCGGCGCGCAGCGCAATGTCAAAAGAACAGCCCTGGCTGATCTCGACGGTAAGCTTCTCGGCCGCCAGGGCCGGAGAAATGAGAAAGCCTGCCGCAATGGCCGCAAGGCCCAGTTTCCTTATCATAGTGACTCCCATGGTTGTCGCTGAGGTGTGTGAAGCCAGCGCAGAAAAATGTCAATGCGAAGGCCGGGCCAACACCGATCTCATCACGGCCATGGCTTCCTTGGGGATGAAGAGCGTCACATCGCCGCCCATTCTGGCGATCTGCTTGACCAGAGACGAGGCGATCATCCGCGTGGCAGGTGATGCAGCCAGAAATACGGTTTCGAGATCCGGTGCCATTGCGCCATTCATCTGGCCCATCTGGACTTCATAGTCAAAGTCAGTCGCATCCCGCAGCCCCCGGATGATCACGCCTGCATTGTGCTGCCGGGCGGCATCCACCGCGAGATCGGCAAAGGTGACGACCGATATCCGCACCCCCGCATGTTCGGCGACCGGACGGGTCACCTCCTCAAGCAGCTTGATCCGGGTCTCCGCATCGAGCAGCGCCTGCTTGCCGTGGTGAACGCCGACGCCCAGCACGAGCGTGTCAACCAGGCGTGCCGCCCGCGCGATGATATCCAGGTGGCCATAGGTCACGGGGTCGAAAGAACCGGGATAGAAACCAATGCGCGCCATAATCGATCTCCCATCAGCGCCCGCGAAGCGCCATCCAGATGCCGCCGCCGAGCAGGAAACATCCGCTCATGACCTCGAGAACCCTGATGCGCGACCGCGAAAGCCATCGTCCGGCCTTGCCTGCCATCAGGGCATAAATCGTATCCCCCACTGCGGCAATCGCCATGAAAGTGACGCCAAGCGTCATCACCTGCTGAAAGCCATTGCCACCCGGCAGGATGAATGGCGGTATCATTGCGCCGAACAACACCAGCATCTTCGGGTTCGACACGATGACGATGAACCCCTGCAGAAAGAAGCTGCCGTGGGGCCGCGATCTTTCCGTCGCCACCGCGAGATCGCCGCGCGACCGGAACAGCTTTATCGCAAGCCAGATGAGGTAGGCAGCTCCCGCCCAGCGCAGCACGTCGAACCACATGCCCATGACCTCGATGGCCGCTCCCAGTCCAAACGCGGCGATCAGCAGCCAGATGACGAAACCCGCCTGGGTACCGAGGACATTCATGAGCCCGGCACGGGCGCCATGGCGCAGGCTGTTGGCAATGATGACCGTCACCGTTGGCCCCGGCACCAGGGCGAGCGCTGCAGCCGCTAGGCAGAAGGCGGTGTAGGATTCGAGCGTCACGGAAAGCTCCTCACTTTGGCCAAGCTAGCCACATTCCGGCAAGGACAAGCAAGCCCCCCGATGCATAGTCGATCCATTTCAGCCGTCCACCCGACAGATAGTGCTTTGCCTGGCCGGCAAGGGCCGCGAGAACCGCCCCGATCAACCCGCCAACCAGGATGAAACTTGTGGAAAGCCAGAACAGTTGTGGCGCGATCGGCCTGGCCGGATCGACGAAAGGCGGCAGAAATGCGGCCAGGAAAAAGATCACTTCCGGATTGGCGACCGCAACCAGCAGGCCGTCACGAAACAGTTCGCCCGTAGGATTTTCGCCATAGGAGGCCAGCCGGCCGGCATTGCGAATCCGGGTCGCACCGAGCCAGATCAGATAGGCAGCCCCACCCAGCCTGATCCAGTCGAACCACGTGCGCATGGTCTCGGCGATCCAGGCGAGGCCGAAGCTCACCACGGCCAGCAGCAGTGCGAAGCCGACGACATTTCCCGCAACAGAAACCATGCCGCCGCGTGCGCCGTAAGCAACGCTATTAGCCACGATCACCGACATCGCTGGTCCGGGCTTTATGAAAAGAAGGACCGTCGCGCCGGTAAAGGCCAGCACCAGGTCGAGTGCCATCAGGCCTCGTCCTCCTCCTCATCGTCGGTGATGTGTTCGACCGACACCACATGCTCATCCTCGGCTGCGTCGATAACGATGACGCCCTGCGTCGAGCGGCCGGCCTTGCGGATATCGTTCACCGGGCAACGGATCAATTGACCGCCATCGGTCACCAGCATGATCTGGTCGGCGTCCTCCACCGGGAACGATGCGACCAAGGGGCCATTGCGGTCATTCACGGTCATCGCCACGATACCTTTGCCGCCGCGTCCTGTGATCCGGTATTCGTAGGATGATGTGCGCTTGCCATAGCCGTTGGCCGATACCGTGAGAATATGCTGTTCGGCAGCCCCCATCTCGGCATAACGCTCCTGGTTGAGTGTCGTGTCGGCCGTTGCCTCCTCGTCGCTACCGCCCTGTTCGGCCTCTTCGCCGGCGACAGCCCGCGCCATCTTGAGAAAGGCCGCGCGGTCATCGGCGCTTGCCTCGACATGGCGCAGGATCGACATGGAGATGACCTTGTCGGCTTCATCCAGGCGAATGCCGCGAACCCCCGTCGAGTCCCGCCCCTTAAAAACCCGCACGTCGGTGACCGGAAAGCGGATGCACTGACCATGCGCCGTGGTGAGCAGCACATCGTCACCGTCGGTACAGATCTCAACCCCGGCAATCTGGTCCCCTTCATCGAGCTTCATGGCGATCTTGCCGGCGCGATTGATATTCTCGAAATCGGACAATTCGTTGCGCCGCACGTTGCCCGAGCGGGTGGCAAACATGAGCTGCAGGGACCCCCAGGTCGTTTCGTCCTCGGGCATCGGCATGATGGTAGTGATGCGCTCGTCCTGCGCCAGCGGCAGCAGGTTGATCAGCGCCTTGCCGCGTGACAGCGGATTGCCTTCGGGCAACCGCCAGACTTTCATGCGGTAGACCATGCCGGCTGACGAAAAGAACAGGATCGGCGTGTGGGTGCTGGCCACGAATAGCTTGGTGACGAAATCCTCGCCGCGGGTCTGCATGCCGGCCCGGCCCTTGCCGCCCCGGCGCTGGGCGCGGTAGGCCGACAGCGGCACCCGTTTCACGTAGCCGGTGTGACTGACCGTCACCACCATGTCTTCGCGCTGGATCAGATCCTCGTCCTCGACTTCGCCCTCGTTTTCGATGATCTCGGTCCGGCGCGGCGTTGCGAACTCATCGCGGATCGACGTCAACTCGTCACGAATGATGCCGAGAACCCGGGCCCGCGAGCGGAGAATATCCAGGTAATCGGCGATCTCCCGCGCGAGCTTTTCTAGTTCTTCGGCAATCTCGTCGCGCCCGAGGGCCGTCAGGCGCTGCAGCCGGAGATCGAGAATGGCCCGTGCCTGCTCGTCGGACAGCCGGTAGGTTCCGTCCTCCCTCAGCCCGTGCCGAGGATCGGCAATGAGCGCGATGAGTGGCGCCATGTCTTTCGCCGGCCAATCGCGCGCCATCAGGGCTTCACGCGCCTCCGCGGCATCGCGAGAACCACGGATCAGCGCAATGACCTCGTCGATGTTGGCCACCGCAATCGCCAGTCCAACGAGAATATGAGCCCGGTCGCGCGCCTTGCCGAGCAGGAATTTCGTCCGCCGGGTGACAACCTCCTCACGGAACGCAATGAAGGCCTGGATCAGGTCCTTCAGGTTCATGAGCTCCGGCCGGCCGCCGGTCAGGCAGACGTTGTTGATGCCGAACGTGGCCTGCAGCGAGGAAAAGCGATAAAGCTGGTTCAACACGATGTCAGCCATGGCATCGCGCTTGATCTCGATCACCACGCGCATTCCCTCGCGCGAGGATTCATCGCGGATATCGGAAATCCCTTCGATCTTCTTTTCTCGAACCAGTTCCGCTATCCGTTCGATCATCACCGACTTGTTGATCTGATAGGGGATCTCTGTGACGATCAGGGCCTCGCGTTCCTTGCGCAGTTCCTCGACATGAACCCTGGCCCGCATCACCACCGAACCGCGGCCGGTGTGGAAGGCAGAACGAATTCCCGAACGGCCAAGGATGATTCCACCGGTGGGGAAATCCGGGCCGGGGACAATTGTCATGAGGTCGTCGATCGAAATCGCCGGATTGTCGATGGTGGCGAGGCAGGCGTCGATAACTTCGCCAAGGTTATGCGGCGCCATGTTGGTGGCCATGCCCACGGCGATGCCGCCCGCGCCATTGACGAGCAGATTGGGAAACTTTGCCGGAATGACGACCGGCTCACGCTCGGAATT
>JAGRLX010000151.1 GCA_020441605.1 Alphaproteobacteria bacterium | reverse complement strand
ACATATGTAGGATTTGTTAAGGGCGAGGGGGCATTCTGCCGGTCATGGAACATGCCGCCATGCTGGTCGATGCGTTCGGCCTTCTCGATGTGGTGCTGGCCGTTTTCGGCGCCATCATCATGTCGCTGTGGTTCGGCCGCGGCAAGACCCTGAGCGGCCTCCTGTCTGGGGCTCTCGTCGGGGGGCTGATCCGGCCGGCCGTCGTCGTCCTTGTGGGGTCCGGCCTGTTGTTCGCTGCGCAAGGCGGTTTGCCGGAAATCAAACAGACACCGGAGCAACAGGAAAAGACCCTGAAATTCTGGACCAGGTAGCCAGCGGCATTAGCGCTTGAACCGGCCGCCGCCCTGCGCCATATCTCTGCTGGAGATCATTCCGCGAAGAGGACAGGCAGATGCAAGGGTTGATGGATCTGGGCGGAGGCGTCGGCTGGATCGGCACGCTGGTCATCGGCGGGCTGGCAGGATGGATCGCCGAAAAGGTGATGAAGGCCGATCACGGCCTGATCATGAACATCATCGTTGGCATCATCGGCTCCTATGTCGGAGCCTTCCTCGCCAACGCCCTGGGCATTCGCCTCGGGGAGATCTTCCAGGGCTGGTTCCTCGGCAATCTCATCGTCGCGGCGGCGGGGGCGATCGTCCTGCTCTATGTCGTGAAGCTGGTGAAGAATCGCTGACGTTCATGGTTACGGTCATCGACAAATCAAAGCTCCGTCACCCGGAGAAGGCCCATAGGCCGGATACGCCGATCCTGAAGAAGCCCGAGTGGATCAGGGTCAAGGCGCCCGGATCATCCGTCTATTCGGAAACGCAGAAGATCGTCCGCAACAACAAGCTGGTCACGGTCTGCGAGGAGGCGGGTTGCCCAAATATCGGCGAATGCTGGTCCAAGAAGCACGCCACCTTCATGATCATGGGTGACACCTGCACCCGGGCCTGCGCCTTCTGCAATGTGAAGACCGGCATTCCGGAGGCGCTCGTTCATGACGAGCCAGAAAAGGTGGCCGATGCCGTGGCCCGCATGGGTCTTTCCCATGCTGTCGTCACCTCGGTCGATCGCGATGACCTGCCCGACGGTGGCGCCGGCCATATCGCGCGCACCATCCGGGCCATCCGCATGGCCTCACCGGCCACGACTGTCGAGGTGTTGACTCCGGATTTCCTGAAGAAGGAAGGCGCCCTGGAGATCGTGGTCGACGCCAAGCCGGACGTCTTCAATCATAATCTCGAAACTGTGCCGGGGCTCTACCTCAAGATCCGTCCGGGCGCCCGCTACTTTCACTCGTTGCGCCTTCTGCAGCGGGTCAAGGATCTGGACCCGACGATGTTCACCAAGTCAGGCATCATGGTGGGGCTAGGTGAGACGCGCGAGCAGGTGATGCAGGTCATGGATGACATGCGTTCGGCCGACATCGACTTCATCACCATCGGTCAATACCTGCAACCGACCCGCAAACACGCGGCCATCGATCGCTTCGTTACCCCGGATGAGTTCAAGAACTTCGAGACCATCGCCTATGCCAAGGGCTTCCTGATGGTCGCTTCGACTCCGCTCACCCGGTCGTCGCACCACGCTGGTGACGACTTTGCCCGGCTTCGGGCAGCCAGACAGAAACTATCCGGACACTGACCAATGCCGAAATTCAATGTCACGCGGCGGCTGCCGTACACGCCCGACCAGGTCTATGCGATCGCTTCGGATGTGGCGTCCTATCGGGCGTTCCTGCCGCTGGTGCGCAGCAGCACGGTGCGCAGCCGCAAGACCTTGCCGGATGGAAGAGAGTCCTTCGACGCTGAAATGACGGTCGCCTACAAGAAGCTGGGTATCGAGGAGACCACCCATAGCCGCGTGGTCTGCGATCCGGTCAAGCGGGAAGTGATCGCGCATGCCACCGACGGGCCGGTCAAGAAGCTCGAAACCCATTGGCAGGTGCGTGAGCTTCCCGATGGAACATCCGAGATCGACTTCTCCGTCGACTATGCCCTCAAGAGCCGCAGCATGCAGTTCTTGCTGTCGGGCATGTTCGACCTCGTCGTCCGCAAGATCATGACAGCCTTCGAGGACCGGGCGCGCAAGCTCTATGGGTCGGAGGCCACTACGTCCTGAAGCATGGCGAGGGCGGCGGCAACGGTCGCCAGCCGGATCGGTTCGCGGCCGATGTCTCCAAGCCTTAACGCATGCCGCAGCGGCCTTGCGCCGCGGCGGGCAACCGCCAGGTGCACAAGTCCAACCGGCTTTGCGGCAGAACCGCCGCCGGGCCCGGCTATGCCGGTGACGGCTACGGTGATCCCTGCGTGGCTGCGGTCGAGGGCGCCCTCAGCCATGGCTACCGCGACTTCCTCGCTCACCGCGCCATGGGCCGCAATCAGGCTTTCCGGCACGCCGATCATCTGGGTCTTCGCCGCATTGGAATAGGTGACGAACCCGGCATCAAAGACATCCGACGAGCCGGCAACTGTGGTGACCAGTGCGGAGATCAGGCCGCCGGTGCAGCTTTCGGCGGTCGCAAGCCGCAAGCCTTTCCGGCGGCAGATATCGATCACGACAGCGGCGCTCTCCAGCAAGTCCGCGGCAAAGATCATGGCAGCCGCACCGTCACCGTGGCGAAGGCCATGATGCCCTCGCCGCGTCCGATGGCCCCAAGCTTTTCGGTCGTGGTCGCCTTGATGGCGATCCTGTCAGGGGCAAGGTGCAGCAAGGGGCAGAGAAAGTCCTTCATGGCGGCGATATGGGGCGCGATCCGGGGCGCCTCGGCCAGGATGGTGATGTCGGCATTGGCGAGGCAACCGCCGCGCCCATGGAGAAGCGCCATGGCATGGGCCAGAAAGATCCGTGACGGGGCGTCTTTCCACTGCGGGTCGTTCGGCGGGAAATGGGTGCCGATATCGCCCTCGCCGATGGTGCCGAGAATGGCGTCGGTGAGGGCGTGGAGAGCCGCATCGGCATCCGAATGGCCTTTCAGTCGCTTGCCGTAGGGAATGGGGATACCGCAGAGTGTCACCGCGTCGCCGTCGGCGAAGGGGTGGATGTCGATGCCCTGTCCCATCCGGATGTCGGGAAGCTGGAGAAATTCCCTGCCGGTCATGGTCTGGTCTGCAGCATTGAGGTCCTCGGCGGTGGTGATCTTGCGATTTTCCACCCGTCCCGGAATGATGGCAATGGGGATTCCGGCCCGCTCGGCGACCGAGGCGTCGTCCGTGAGGTTTTCGGCGGCAGTGGCATGGGCTTCGCGGTGGGCCTTCAGGATCCTATCGTAGCTGAACCCCTGTGGTGTCTGGGCGGTCCACATGCCGGTCCGGTCGACGGTGCGATCGATCATGCCGCCGGGGGCGAACTTGATGGTTTCGTTGATCGGCAGGCCGGGTATCACCGCTGGAAAGCGGTCGAGCCAGGCAATGACGTGGCTGATGAGATCGCGGGACACGAACGGCCGTGCGGCGTCGTGGATCAAAACCTTTGAAGGCGTTCGGCTGCTCAAGGATTCGACGCCTATGCGGCAGGAGTCCTGGCGGGTGCTTCCGCCGATCACCGGCAGGGGCAACGGCAGGTCGCCGGCGGCCTCGGCAAAAAGCGCGTCATGGCCCTCGCCGATTACAGTCTGCACATGGGAAACACCGGGATGATCGAGAAAAGCCCGGAGCGTCCACCAGATGACAGGCCGACCGCCGATCAACTGGTATTGCTTGGGCTTCTCGCCGCCTGCGCGCAGGCCCGATCCTCCCGCCACAATCACTGCCGCCACCGTCATCGGATTGCTGTAGCAATCGCACGCCCGTCCCGCAAGAAAGCCCCTTGACGCATTGCAGCATAAGGCTATTCTGCTGATAAATTAAACACTCTGATAAGTTGCTTAAAAAATGGGCGTACAGATCGGTGCCATCAAGACCCGCAACCGGGTTTTCCTGGCACCCATGTCCGGGGTCACTGACAAGCCGTTCCGCGCCATCGCTCACGCCCATGGTGCGGGCCTGGTGGTGACCGAGATGGTGGCCAGCGAGGAACTGGTTCACGCCCGGCCGGACATGGTGCGGCGGGCCACGGCCGATGAGGAGTTGCGCCCATTCGTCGTGCAACTGGCTGGACGGGAGGCCCACTGGATGGCGGAGGGCGCCCGCGTCGCGCAGGACCTGGGCGCCGATATCATCGACATCAACATGGGCTGCCCGGCCCGGCAGGTGACGGGTGGCCTGTCTGGTTCGGCGCTCATGCGCGATCTCGACCATGCCGTCAGCCTGATCGCGGCCACGGTACAGGCGGCCAGTGTGCCGGTCACCGTCAAGATGCGGCTCGGATGGGACCATGACAGTCTCAACGCCCCGGAACTCGCCCGCCGGGCGCAAGATGCGGGCGTGGCCATGGTTACCGTCCATGGCCGCACACGCTGCCAATTCTACAAGGGCAAGGCCGATTGGTCCGCCATTGCGAGGGTCAAGGAAGCCATCAACATTCCGCTCATTGCCAATGGCGATGGATTGACCGCGCAGGACGCCACCGAGATGATGGCGAAGTCGGGGGCCGATGGCGTGATGATCGGGCGCGGCGCCTATGGGCGGCCCTGGTGGCCGGGCGTGCTCGCCAATGTCATCGAGCCCGGCTGCGGCATTGACGAGCCGGACCTCACGCAGGAGGCGGAGATTGTCCACCGGCATCACCAGGCGATCCTCGACCACTATGGACCGCGCCATGGCAACCGGATTGCACGCAAGCACATCGGCTGGGTGATTTCCCGCATCGAGGAGCGCGGCTTGATCCTTGGCGCCGAGCCCGCCCAATGGCGGGAACGCCTGTTGCGGAGCGAGAACAATGACGACGTGAGCCAGGGGCTCCATGATCTTTACGAGACCAGTGTCCAGAGGAGGGCTGCTTGATCAGTTCCGCAGCCGAGCTTGTCATCGGATCCGCGATACCCCCGCTTGCGGCCGCGATCGTGGATTCGCTTCCCAATCCGCTGGTGGTCATCGATGACCAGGGCCGGATATGCCTCGCCAACGTGGCTGCCGAGAATTATTTCCAGTCCAGCAGCAGCCTGCTCACCCGTCAGTCGCTCGGCGATATCGTGCCCTTCTCCAGCCCGGTCTTCGGGGCCATTGCGCAAGCGCGGGCGACGGCCGGCGTGGTCAACGAATATGCCATCGCCGTCGGCACCCCGCGGCTTGGTGGCGAGCGGATCGTCGACCTCCAGGCCGCCGTGATGACCGAGGATCCACGTTACGTGATCGTCATGCTGCTTGAGCGATCGATGGCGCACAAGATCGACCGGCAACTCACCTCGCGCGGGGCTGCCCGCTCGGTTTCGGGCATGGCCTCCATGCTGGCCCATGAGATCAAGAATCCGCTCGCGGGGATTCGCGGCGCGGCCCAACTGCTGGAGCCGGCGCTCGGCAGTGAGGACCGCAGCCTGACGCGCCTGATTTGCGACGAGACCGACCGTATCCGTGATCTGGTAGACCAGATGGAGGTCTTTTCCGATGAGCGTCCACTGGAGAAGAAGCCGGTCAACATTCACAAGGTCCTGGAGCGGGTCAAGTCGCTGACCCTGGCGGGCATGCAGAACCGCATCCCGGTGCGGGAAGACTATGATCCCTCATTGCCGCCGGTCCTCGGGAACATGGATCAACTGGTTCAGGTCTTTCTAAATCTCGCCAAGAATGCCGCGGAGGCGATCGCCCAGAGCGGCGAGGCGGGTGAGATCCTACTGACCACGGCCTTTCGGCCGGGGATTCGCCTCACCGTCCCTGGAACGAGTGAAAGGATTACCCTTCCGCTGGAGGTTTGCGTGCATGACACGGGCCCCGGAATACCCGACGAGCTCCGGCCCAATATCTTCGATCCCTTTGTCACCACCAAGCCCGGCGGCCGGGGGCTCGGATTGGCCCTCGTTGCCAAGATCATTCGCGACCATGGCGGGATCGTCGAATGCGTCGGCCGTGAACGGGGGACCACGTTCCGGGTGCTGCTGCCGATGCTGCGGCTGACAGGCAATCAATCCGCCGAGACCGATGGAGACTCCACATCATGAGCGCGAAGACGGTTCTTATCGCTGACGATGACAGCGCCATCCGCACGGTTCTGACCCAGGCGCTGAGCCGGGCCGGCTTCGGTGTCCGCTCCACTTCGACGGCTTCCGCGCTCTGGCGTTGGGTGGTGGAAGGCCAGGGCGATGCGGTCGTGACCGACGTGGTGCTGCCGGATGAAAACGCTTTCGATGTCTTGCCGCGCATCAGGAAGCTCCGCCCCAATCTGCCAGTCATCGTGATGAGTGCGAAGAACACGATCATGACCGCCATCACCGCGGCGGAACGCGGCGCCTATGACTATCTGCCGAAGCCCTTCGATCTCAATGTGCTGGTCCAGACGGTCGGCAGGGCGCTCGAGCAGTCGGCCAAGCCGGTTGCCGCCAATGCGGGTCCGGCCCAGGAGACCCTGCCCATTGTCGGCCGGTCGGCTGCCATGCAGGAAATCTACAGGATTATCGCGCGGCTCACGCAAACCGATCTGACGGTGATGATCGCCGGTGAATCGGGAACCGGCAAGGAACTCGTGGCCCGCGCGCTCCACGATTACGGGCGGCGGCGCAAAGGTGCTTTCGTTGCGGTCAACATGGCGGCCATTCCGCGGGAATTGATCGAGTCCGAGTTGTTCGGGCACGAGAAGGGCGCCTTCACCGGTGCGACATCCCGCGTGGCCGGCCGTTTCGAGCAGGCGGAAGGCGGCACGCTGTTCCTTGACGAGATCGGCGACATGCCGCTCGAGGCCCAGACGCGCCTGCTACGCGTGTTACAACAGGGGGAATACACGACCGTTGGCGGAAATGCACCGATCAGGACCAATGTCCGGATCATCGCTGCCACTCACCGTGACCTGCGCCAGTTGATCAATCAGGGCCAGTTCCGCGAAGATCTGTATTACCGGTTGAATGTCGTGCCCTTGCGTCTCCCGCCGTTGCGCGAGCGCACCGAGGATATTCCCGATCTGGTGCGGCATTTCATGGGGCAGGCGGTCAAGGAAGGATTGCCGCGGAAGGACATCAGCGAAGACGCGATTGCCCGTCTGCAAACGTCGCGGTGGCCCGGCAATATTCGGGAACTTCAGAACCTGCTGCGACGGCTGGTGGCGATCGAGATCGAGGACACCATCACGCTACAGGCGGTCGAGCGGGAACTGTCGGCATCGCAGGCTCCGCCACGACCGGAATTCCCGGAAATCTCCTCCGGCAACCTGCCGGAATTTCTCGAAAACTATCTTTCGCGGTATTTCGCCGGTTTCGGCGAGATGCTCCCGCCCCATGGTCTCTACGAGCGCATTCTCGCCGAGGTGGAGCCTCCACTGTTGCGCGCGGCACTCGCAGCCACAAGCGGCAATCAGTTGAGGGCGGCGGAATTGCTGGGCATTAACCGCAATACGCTGCGCGTCAAGCTGCGCGAAAGGGACATTCGCATCGTTCGCGGTATCTGAGGTTTGGCGTCATCGCGGCCTTTGAGTGTCGCAACTCTGCCACATTTGGTGTTGATTTCAAGCCACAGGTCCACTTGAATCGGTGCCATGGCTGATCGCGCGACATTGCCGGTCTCAGAAAGACTGCGACAGCTTACGGGCTGGGCGGGCTTCATGCTCATGGTTGTGGGCGTGGTCAGCGGTCTTGCGACCTTTGCCATCCTTACGGGGCTTACGCCGCTCAAGCCGACCCCGGAAAGCACCACGCTGCTGCTCATCCTGAATGGAGCGATCCTGGCGGTGATGGCGCTGATGATCGTGGGCCAGCTGGCCTTCCTGCTGATCGAGCGCCGGCGCGGCACGCCGGGGGCAGGGCTCCATCTGCGGCTTGTCTCCTTGTTCAGCCTTATCGCCGTTCTGCCGGCCATCCTGGTTGCGGTGTTTGCCACCGTTACCCTCAACCGCGGTCTCGATGCGTGGTTTTCCCAGCGCACCCGCGCGATCGTCGATTCGGCGGTGAATGTGGCCGAGGCCTATCTGCGCGATCACGCCGAGGCGACCCGCAGCGACATTGCGGCGATCTCCACCGATCTGGTCCAGAACAAGGAGATGTTCGACAAGGACCGGGTGAGCTACGTGCGCCGGGTGGCGCGCCACGCCGCTTTGCGCGGATTGGCAGGGGCTTTCGTGTTCGATGCCACGGCCAAGCGGCTCGACGTCCGGATCACCGCCAATAGCCGGGTCGAGTTCTTCGTGCCGACGGACCAGCAGATCGCGGAGGCGGACAAGGGCGAGGTGGTGGTGATCCCGCCAGGCACTGGCGGCAATGTCGTCCGTGCGCTGATTAAGCTCCAAGGATATCAGAACGAGTATCTCTACATTTACCGGGTGATCAATCCATCGGTCATCGATCAGTTGGCGAAGACGCGGGAGGCCAAGCTGGAATACGACCGGCTGATGTCGCAGCGGGTGGGCGTCCAACTCACATTCGCCCTGATGTATGGGGTCGTGGGTTTCGTTTTCCTGTTCGCGGCCATCTGGGCCGGCCTGTGGTTTTCGGACCGTCTGGTGGCACCGATGGTGCGCTTGCTGGATGTGGCAAGGCGCGTAACCGGCGGCCAGCTCGACGCGAAGGTGGATGTGATTGAGGGGCCACAGGATTTGCAGACACTGTCCAATACCTTCAATCTCATGACCGGCCGCATCAAGCAGCAGCGTGACGATCTGGTGGAGGCGAACGAAGCGATCGATGCGCGGCGGCGCTTTACCGAGGCCATGCTGGCCGGCGTCAGCGCGGGCGTCATCGGGATCGATCCTTCAGGACGGATCTCGCTCATCAATCGCTCGGCGCAGCTGTTGCTGGGATCCAGCCAGGCGGATCTCGTGGGCACGTCCGCCGAAGAGGCCTTGCCCGCTTTCAAGGCCGTTCTTGCCCAGGCGCTGTCACGGCCTTCGGGCTTCGCCGAAGGGCAGGTGGACATGCAGCTTGGCGGCGAGAACCGCAGCTTCTTTGCGCGGGTCACCACTGAAAGCGCCGAAGCCTCAGAACATGGGCATGTTCTGACGTTCGACGACATCACCGACCTGGTTTCGGCGCAGCGGAATTCGGCTTGGGCCGACATTGCCCGCCGCATCGCCCATGAGATCAAGAACCCGCTCACTCCGATACAATTGTCGGCCGAACGCCTGAAGCGGAAGTATGGCGGACAGATCCAGACCGACAAGCCGATCTTCGATCAGTGTACGGATACGATCATCCGGCAGGTGGGCGATATCGGCCGCATGGTGGACGAATTTTCCTCATTCGCGCGCATGCCGAAGGCCGTGCCGGAGCCGCAGCAGCTGGCCGCCGTGGTGCGCGAGGCGACGGTTCTCCAGCGTGTTTCGTCTTCCGACATCGATATCGAACTTGATGTCCGCAACGGCGAATTCACCTTCCCCTTCGATCGGCGGCTGGTCACGCAGGCGGTGACCAACCTGGTCAAGAATGCCGGCGAGGCAATCGAGAGCCGCCGTCTGGTTTCGCCTGATCCCCGTGGCCATATTCTGGTCGAGGCCGGCATGGATCACGGGTCTCCCTTCATTCGGGTGACCGACAACGGCATTGGGCTGCCGCGGGAGAACCGCCATCGCCTGACTGAACCCTATATGACCACGCGGGAAAAGGGTACCGGGCTTGGCCTTGCGATCGTCAAGCGCATCATGGAGGAGCATGGCGGACGGTTGTTGCTCGAAGATGCGCCGGCCCTGGCCGAAGGCGGTACCGGGGCTCGGGTCACGCTGCAATTCTCCAAGGTGCGCGCGGCTAAAGCTGAAACAGTGTGAGTGAGAGACCGAGATGGCTGCTGATATTCTGATTGTCGACGACGAGGCCGACATTCGCGAACTGATCGCCGGGATTCTTCAGGACGAAGGGTATGAGACACGCCTCGCCCACAACAGCGACGCTGCCCTGTCCGAGATCGCCGCGCGGCGCCCGTCGCTGATCGTGCTGGACATCTGGCTCATGGGTTCGAAGCTCGATGGCCTCGACCTCCTCAACCTTATCAAGGAAAAGCATCCGGAGGTGCCGGTCATCATCATTTCCGGCCATGGCAACATCGAAACCGCGGTTGCCGCGATCAAGCGCGGTGCGTACGACTATATCGAAAAGCCATTCAAGTCGGATCGCCTGCTGCTGGTTGTCGGCCGCGCACTCGAGAACACGCGCCTCAAGCGGGAGAACGAGGTGCTAAAGGGCAGGGCGGGGACAGATACCGAACTTCTTGGATCGTCGAATGCCATGCGGCAGCTTCGGCAGCAGTTGAAGAAGGTGGCGCCCGCCAACAGCCGCGTTCTGATTTCCGGGCCTATGGGATCTGGCAAGGAACTTGTGGCCCGCACGCTTCACGCGCTCTCCCTCCGCGCGACGGGTCCGTTCATAACGCTCAGTGCCGCAACGATGGCCCCCGAGCGCATGGAGGAGGAATTGTTCGGTGTCGAGGACGACAGCGGGGCGACGCGACGGGTGGGCGCGCTGGAAGAAGCCCATGGCGGAACGCTCTATATCGACGAACTGGCGGACATGCCGCTCGAGACCCAGGGCAAGGTGCTCCGGGTCCTGGTCGAACAGACGTTCCAGCGGGTGGGCGGTGCAAAGAAGGTCAAGGTCGATGTGCGTGTCGTATCGTCGACCAGCCGCGACCTGTCGGGCCTTATCGGTGAAGGTCGATTTCGTGAAGACCTCTATCACCGTCTTGGCGTCGTGCCGGTCCGGGTGCCGGGTCTGGCCGAGCGGCGCGAGGACATTCCCGAGCTGGTGGAGTGGCTGGCCCGGGCCTATTCGTTGGCGGCTGGCCAACCTGTCCGGAAGTTCGGTGGCGACGTCATGACCATGCTGCAGACCCGCGATTGGCCCGGCAACGTCCGCGAACTCAAGAACAATATTGAACGCTACCTGATCCTCGCCAGCGGCGATGCCAGTAGCGAGATCACTCTGGACATGCTGCCGACTGATACGAGCGCCATGTCATCGGCCTCGACTTCGGGAATCGAACATCTTCTGGTTCATCCGCTCAGGGAGGCCCGGGAGGCCTTCGAGCGCGATTATATCACTGCCCAGCTCGGCCGCTTCGGCGGCAATATCTCGAAAACGTCGCAATTCATTGGCATGGAGCGATCGGCGCTGCATCGAAAGATCAAGCTGCTCGGCCTGTCCGGACGAGGTGAGGACGAGGCGGAGTAGCCGGAATTTTCCAGCGCCGAAATTTGTGTTAGCATTCGACACCCTATCGGCCCCAACAATGAGAACAGCAATGGCCCAAGAAAAACAACAGAACCTGCAGGACACGTTCCTCAACCACGTTCGCAAGCAGAAGATACCGGTAACTGTCTTTCTGGTGAACGGCGTGAAGCTGCAGGGCGTCATCACCTGGTTTGACAATTTCTGTGTCCTGCTGCGCCGGGACGGCATGTCGCAGCTCGTCTACAAACACGCGATTTCGACCATCATGCCAAGCGGGCCGGTAAGCCTGTTTGATGAGGAATCGGCCGGAAATTGACCAAACGCGCGAAGGGCAAGCCGGGAGGCGGGGTCGATTTCCAGATCGAAGGCCCGCAGCTCACGCGGGCCATCGTCCTTCATGTCGAACGCCGTGACCGGCAGCGGCAGATTGATGCCGACCGTGACGCGGCGGCGCGGCTCGAAGAAGCCGTTGGCCTCGCGCAAGCCATCGATCTCGACATTGCCGCGCGCCTCATCGTGCCCGTTTCCGAACCCAGGCCGGCGACCCTGATCGGGTCAGGCAAGGTCGAGGAAATTGCCGGGCAGGTCGAGGAGCTTGGGGCGGAGCTGGTGGTGGTCAACGCCCAGCTCACCCCGATCCAACAGCGTAATCTCGAGAATGCCTGGAGTGCCAAGGTTCTCGACCGCACCGGGCTGATCCTGGAGATCTTCGGCCGGCGCGCCTCGACGCGCGAAGGCACGCTTCAGGTGGAGCTGGCGCATCTCGAGTACCAGAAGAGTCGCCTGGTTCGGTCGTGGACCCATCTGGAGCGGCAAAGGGGTGGTTTCGGCTTTCTCGGCGGTCCCGGCGAAAGCCAGCTGGAAGCCGACCGGCGCATCATTCAGGAACGTATCACGCGGATCGAGAAACAGCTGGCGTCAGTGGTCAAGACCCGCGCTCTTCACCGCAAGGGGAGGGCGCGCGTGCCCTATCCGGTTGTCGCTCTCGTGGGCTATACCAATGCGGGGAAGTCCACCTTGTTCAATCGCCTCAGCGGGGCTGGCGTTCTGGCCAAGGATCTGCTGTTCGCGACGCTCGATCCCACCATGCGGGTCATCAGCCTTCCTCTTGGGCGGAAAGTCATTCTGTCCGATACGGTCGGCTTCATCTCCGAGTTGCCCACGGCCCTCATCGCGGCTTTCCGGGCGACGCTGGAAGAGGTGCTGGAGGCCGATGTCATCCTGCATGTGCGTGATATCAGCCATGATGAGACCGAGGCCCAGGCCCAGGATGTCAACCGCGTTCTGAACGAACTCGGCGTCGACGAAAACCGGCGCGGCCAGATTCTCGAGGTCTGGAACAAGATTGACCTGCTTGCCGCGGAGCAACGGCAGTCGCGGCTGGCACAGGTTCAGCGGCGGCCGGATTGTGTCGCTGTCTCGGCGGTGACCGGCGAAGGTCTCGACGGCTTGTTGGAAGAGATCGAAAAGCGGTTGAGCATCAAAGATGCCGTCTATGACGTCGTGCTGGAGGCCGGTGATGGACAAGGCCTCGCCTGGCTCCATGAGCGGGGCGAGGTGCTGAGCCGCAAGGCACTGTCCGACGGCCGGGTGCGATTGGCAGTGCGGCTGCCGTCGGACCGGGCCGGTCAGGCGATGGCCAGATTCGGCAAGACGATGATTCTCGCGGCGCGGGTGAAGTCAGCCGCGGAGTAGGCTGACTGTCCTACTTGCCGAGGCGCTTGGCCTCATTCCACAAGTCGTCCATCGCTTCCAGCGTCGATTGCTCCGGTGATGTGCCTTGATCGGCCAGACGGTCCTCGATATGGGCAAAGCGGCGCTCGAATTTTCCGTTGGCATTGCGCAACGCGGTTTCTGGGTCGATTTCGAGATGACGAGCGACATTGGCGATGGCGAACAGGAGGTCGCCGAATTCTTCCAGGCGCTGGTCTTCGGGGGCTGCCCGAAACTCGGCGATTTCCTCGGCGATCTTGGCGTAGACATTGTCGACCGAGGGCCAGTCGAAGCCCACGCGCGCCGCCTTGGCCTGCAACTTCACAGCGCGGGTGAGCCCGGGCAGGGCGGCCGGAACGCTATCCAGCAAGCGCTTGTGCTTGGGTCGTCCCTGGCGTTCCTGGGCTTTCATGTCCTCCCAGAAGCCCTTGGCGAGCTTGGCAGAGCGGGCTTGGGCGTCGCCGAAAACGTGGGGATGGCGGCGGATCATCTTGCGGCAGACCGCTTCGACCACATCGTCGAAAGTGAAGCTGTCTTCCTCTTCGGCCATCTGAGCGTGGTAGACGACCTGCAAGAGCAGGTCCCCAAGTTCTTCGCAAAGCTCGTGCCGGTCCTTCTTGGCAATCGCATCCGCCACCTCGTAGGCTTCCTCGAT
>JAGRLX010000150.1 GCA_020441605.1 Alphaproteobacteria bacterium | reverse complement strand
GTTGCCGTTGGTCACATAGGCCTGGTGATGCTTGTCGTGATGAAACTCCAGGGTTTCCTTCGACATATAGGGCGCCAGCGCATCATAGGCATAGGGCAGGGCGGGAAGTTCAAGTGCCATCGTCGTTCCTCCTTGAAATGAATGTCATATCTAGTCCTTCGCTCTTGAACGTGCAAGGAACACGGGTAAGCTTTCGACAGAGGTGACCCATGACCAAACCGTCCATCATTGCATTCGACCCAAAGGCGGAGACCTCCGCATGGCCCGATATCCCGCCCACCGAATTGACCTGGGGGTCGGGGCGTCAGAGTGGGCAGACGTGGTTCGAGGACACAGATCGCGGCATATCCGCTGGTCTGTGGGAGGCGGAGCCATTCGAAACGGCATTGGCGGCCTATCCCGTGAACGAGTTCATGGTCGTTCTGGAGGGCGAAATCACTATCGTCGAGCAGCATTGCGAGACAACGATCAAGAAGGGCGAAAGTTTCATTATCCCGAAGGGGTTGAATTGCCGTTGGGTTCAACCAAGCAAGGTGAGGAAGTTCTACGTCATTCACGACGATACGTCGGGACTTGAAAACAAGCTGCCGCTCCACACCATCAAAATTGACCGTGATGTGATACTGGCGCCCTCCGCCGCCCCTCCGCCCGAAATGCTCCTGACGCCCGTGCCCGTTCAGCACACCCACGAATACTTCGTCGATGCGACGGGACAGCTCAATATCGGCGTTTGGGACACCAGCGGCTATACCCGCAAGCTCATCGATTTTCCGCGGCATGAGCTGATGCACCTGCTCGAAGGTTCCGTCACTTTCATCGATGACAAGGGAAGTGAGCGGACTTTCACTGCGGGTGACACGTTTTTCGTCCCCTTGGGCACGCCCAACTCTTGGAAATCCGAAGGCTACTTGCGGAAAATCTTCGTGATCTTCCATCCAAGAGACTGAAGACGGATCAACTCAGCAGCTTCTCCATGAACACGCTGTTCGGGTCTTCAGCATAGTCTCCGAACGGTCCCCGGTCGGCATAGCCGAGGCGCCGGTACAGTCCCAGCGCCTCCGGCTGGTGGATGCCGGTTTCAAGCCGCGCGAGGTGTTTGCCGAAGATCCGCGCCTCCGCCTCGATCCGGTCCATCAGCCGTTTTGCCAGGCCGAGGCCGCGCGCCTCGGGACTGACGTAGACACGCTTGATCTCGGCATAGTCCTCATGCAGCCAGCAGCCGCCGCAGCCGAGCACCACCCCGTCTGCCCTTGCGGAAAAAAATCGCATCTCCGGCTGGCGCAGCGTCTCGATGTCCAGCAGATGATTGCTCTCCGCCGGATACATCGGCATCATATAGGCGTCGAGGGCTTCGATCAGTGCACGGACGGATGGCTCCGCGGGATCGGTCAGCGCGATGACGATCTCTCTCACTGAAACGCCTGGATCCCTGTCTGGGCACGGCCCAGGATAAGGGCATGAACATCGTGCGTTCCCTCGTATGTGTTGACTGTTTCGAGGTTCACCATGTGGCGGATGACGTGGTACTCCTCTGAAATGCCGTTGCCGCCATGCATGTCACGAGCCATGCGGGCGACGTCGAGGGCCTTGCCGCAATTGTTGCGTTTCATCAGCGAAATTGCGGGCGGGGCCAGCTTGCCAGCCTCCAGGCCTCGGCCTAGCGCGAGGCTGCCATGAAGGCCAAGGGCGATTTCCGTCTGCATATCGGCAAGCTTCTTCTGAACCAGCTGGTTGGCCGCCAGCGGCTTGCCGAATTGCTTGCGGTCCAGCGTGTATTGCCGCGCCCGGTGCCAACAGTCCTCGGCGGCACCCATGACGCCCCAGGCGATTCCATATCGCGCCTTGTTGAGACAGCCGAACGGGCCGCCCAGGCCCTTGGCATCGGGCAGCAGGGCATCATCGGAGACTTCCGCATTGTCCAATACGATCTCACCGGTGATCGATGCACGCAAACTGATCTTCCCTTCGATTGTTGGCGTCGAGAAGCCCTTGACGCCACGATCAACGACGAAGCCGCGGATGATATTGTCCTCGGTCTTGGCCCAGACTACTGCAACATCCGCGATGGGCGAGTTCGAGATCCACATCTTGGAGCCATTCAGCACGTAGCCGCCGTCGACCTTTCTGGCCCTAGTCTTCATGCCGCCGGGATCGGAGCCCGCGTCAGGTTCGGTGAGGCCGAAGCAACCGACCGACTCGCCAGTGGCGAGCTTTGGCAGATATTTCCTCTTCTGGCTTTCGGTGCCGTAGGCCTCGATCGGATGCATCACCAGCGAGTTCTGAACGCTCATCGCCGACCGATAACCTGAATCGACGCGCTCCACCTCCCGCGCCACGAGGCCATAGGCAACATAGCCGAGCCCAGATCCGCCGTAGTCGCACGACGTCATGACACCGAGGAAGCCCATCTGGCCCATCTCGGCCATGATTTCGCGGTCGAAGCGTTCGTCCCGGAAGGCCGACTTGACCCGGGGCATCAGCTTGTCCTGGGCAAAAGCCCTCGCCGTATCCCGGATCATCCGCTCCTCTTCGCTGAGGTGACTTTCCAGATCAAGCGGGTCTTCCCAGTTGAATTCGGCGGCGGCCATGTCGAAACTCCCTTCAGATTGCCTTCTTAAGAGCAGCGGTTGACCGTCTTTGTCAATTCACCGGAATGACCGGAAGTTTGATTCCTAACGTATGAGTGCTGATAACTGCTTGAATTCCGCCGTTCCGGCGCGGCCAAGCAGTTCGAAAATGGCCATCTCCGTATTCACCATCTGCACGCCGGATTGCCGCAAGCGGTCACCAGCCAGATTGGCGGAGGCCGTCAGACGGGACGCCATGGCATCGGCCACGGCGAAGACACCAAATCCGGCATTGGCCAGATCGATGCAGGTCTGCAGCACACAGACATGGGCCTCGATCCCGGCAACGATCGCCAACGGCCGGCCGCCGTCATGGTGGCCGATGAGATGCGACTTGAGGGCCGTGTCGCGCCAGCAGGAAAAGGCAAGCTTCTCGAAGACCGGCGCATTTCCAATGTCTGCTCTGAGGCCCGGAACGGTGTGGCCCAGTCCTTTGGGATATTGCTCGGAAACGATGACCGGCAGGTCGAGGGCCCGGGCCGCCTTGAGCAGGATGCCACAGCGCCGTTCGACGGCAAGTGGCTCATGCATGGCTGGCAGCAGGCGCTCCTGCATGTCGATGATGAGCAAAGTCGATTTTTCTGCATCAATCAGCATATTGCAATCCCGCCACCTTGAGCCCGAAGGCATAGACAAAGGCCACCTCCTTCAACCGGTCGAACCGGCCGGAGGCACCACCATGTCCGGCGCCCATGTTCGTCTTGAGTAGCAGGAGGTTGTCGTCGGTCTTCAGTTCGCGGAGCCGCGCGACCCATTTGGCTGGTTCCCAATAGGTGACGCGCGGGTCGGTGAGACCTCCAATGGCCAGAATGTTGGGATAGGCCTTGGCCTCCACCCGGTCGTAGGGCGAATAGGCGGCTATGGTCTCATAGACCTCCTTGCTAGCGATGGGATTACCCCATTCGGGCCATTCGGGCGGGGTCAGCGGCAGGGTATCATCGAGCATCGTGGAGAGAACGTCGACGAAAGGAACCTCCGCCACGATGCCGCGGAACAGGTCCGGCGCCAAGTTAGCGACCGCACCCATGAGCATGCCGCCCGCACTGCCGCCCTGAGCGACGATATTGCCGCTGCTGGTATAGCCGTCGGCAATCAGGTGCTCCGCACAAGAAATGAAATCGCGGAAAGTATTGGTCTTGTGCTGGAGCTTGCCGGCCTTGTACCAGCGTCGGCCTTTTTCCTGTCCGCCGCGAACGTGTGCTATCGCATAGATGAAGCCGCGATCCACAAGCGAGAGAATATTGGTGTTGAATCCAGCCGGAATCGAGATCCCGTAGGAGCCATAGCCATAGAGCCACAGCGGGGCCGAACCATCGCGCGGTGTGGCTTTTCGGTAGAGCAGGGTGATGGGTATCGTCTCGCCGTCGTGGGCCGGTGCCATGACCCGGCGCGTGACATAGTCCCTCGGCTCATGGCCGCTGGGGACCTCCTGCATCTTGCGCAGCACACGCGTGCGCTGGCGCATGTCATAGTCGAAGACCTGCGACGGGGTGGTCATGGACGAATAGGTGAACCGCAGAATGTCAGTGTCGAACTCCCGCATTTCACCGAAGCCAAGAGAATAGGCCTCTTCGTCGAAGGCGATGGCGTGTTCCTCGCCACTGGCCATGTCGCGCACCACGATCCGCGGCAGGGCGTTCTCACGCTCCATGCGCACCAGCCAGTTCTTGAGAACGAGAAATCCGACAATGAATATGCCCGGCCGGTGCGGAATGAGATCGGTCCAGTTCTCCGGATACGGACGGTCTACCGGAGCCGTGACGATCTTATAGTCCTCCGCATCGTCCCGGTTGGTCTTGATGATGAAAAGATCATTCCAGTGCTCGAGATCGTGCTCGATTCCCGGAACGCGCGAGGCGATCAACCGGGGTTGGTCGGCTGGATGCCGGGCATCGATAGTCCACAGTTCGGATGTGTCGTGATCGTGGATATCGATGACGATGAACTCCTCCGAATTGGTCTTGCCGACACCGGTGAACATGCCAGAGTCCTTTTCCTCATAGACCAGCACGTCATCCGCCTGTGCCGTACCAAGCACGTGCCGATAGGTCTGAAGCGGTCGATGATTGTCGTCCTGCAGGGTATAGAAGAAGCTCCTGCCATCGGCCGCCCACGTGGCGCCTCCAGCCGTGTTCCTGAGAGTATCGCCGAGGTCCTTCCCTGTGGCCGTGTCGCGAACGCGCAACTCGTAGAATTCGGAACCATTGCCGTCAAAGGACCAGGCAGCAAGCCGGTGATCGGGCGACATCGATATCCCGCCGAAGCGAAAATAGTCCCGATCCTTGCCCAGTTCATTGCCGTCCAGCAACAACTCCTCGGGCCCTGAGAGGTCGCGAGCCTTGCGCGCATAGCGTGGGTGCTGTCCGCCGGTGACGAACGAGGAATAATATGCATATGGGCCGTCGGGCGCAGGTACCGAAGAATCATCTTCCTTGATGCGCCCCTTCATCTCGGCAAAGAGCATCTTCTGGAGATCACTCGTATCAGCCATGATGGCCGCGTGATAGGCATTCTCGCCGTCGAGAAAGGTTCGAATGTCATTGGGCAGAAGATTGGGATCATGCATCACCTGCTGCCAGTTCTCGGCCTTCAGCCAGTGATAGTCATCGTGCTTCGCGTGTCCATGCCAGGTTTCGACGCGCGAACGCTTCTCCGCCATCGGCGGCTTCGGTTCCTGCTGATTCATGGTCAGTCTTTCTCAGGTTTGAAGTCGAGGGCAGCGCCGTTAATGCAGTAGCGCAGGCCGGTCGGACGCGGCCCATCGGGAAACACATGTCCGAGATGGCCGCCGCAGTCGCCGCAATGGACTTCCGTGCGGCGCATGAACCATGAGCGATCTTCGGTCGTGCCAATGGCATCGCTACCGGCCGGCTGGTAGAAACTTGGCCAACCCGTTCCTGAATCATATTTGGCATCTGAGGCGAAGAGGTCCTTGCCGCAACCTGCGCAGACGAACATCCCCTTGCGCTTCTCATGATTGAGGGGACTCGTCCCCGCCCTCTCGGTTCCATGCTCGCGCAGAACCCGGTAGGCTTCCGGGGACAGGGATTGCCGCCATTCCGCATCGGACTTGGTCACTTTGTTGGACATTGTGATGAACACCTCCACTGCAGCCTAACATGGGCGATCGTATCGCGATTGTGAAGTCTCGCCAGCGCAAGTCCGATCAAGCCTTTGTTAACCATGTTCGAAGCCAAACCGCGGGAACATTGGGGTGGAGCAGACAATTTAAGCAACTTTATAAGCTTGGCGGGTTTACCTGCATGCGGTGGAGGAGACTCTTGCAGAACGTGACGATTGAGCCCATGGGTCAGGAAGGTGCCGCCTCGGCGATGGCCCAGGAATATGTGACTTCTGCGTCTGCGGAAGTGCCGCTTCCGTCGCGTCGTCGTATCACGGCCAATTCCTTCCGGATGCTGACCAACCGCCTGCGCAAGGACCCATTGCCGTTACCGGCGGAGGAGCAGTTTTCTTCAGTTGTCGTTGAGGTGGAAAGCCAGGCCAACCTGACGCTCAGCCTGGCCACCACGGAGCTTGCTGGCGACAACCACGGGGCGTCAACCGGATTTCAAGTGGAAGGCCTGTCCGCCGGCCTTCCTGCCGAAACTTCTGGTGGCGTTGCGATGGAATTGGCCCCACCACAGCCCGCGATGGAGTCACCGGCGGACATGCTCCCCGCGTTGGCTCAAGACGATGAGGGGCATCTCGAGCCTGGCGAGGACACCGAGACAGCCCATGGCTCGCAGCCGGCCCAGACTGTGGACACACCGCTAACGATCGACAGCCTCCCACTTGCCGCAGCAACGGTGGGCGGCGAAATCCTGATGACAGACTCAGAGGCGCCAGCAGAGCCTGCGGTGTCGGACGTGCCGGCGACCGCGACTGATGACGACACCACGGACATGGTCGCCCTGCCTATATTCGAGCCATTGGGCAGCTTTGTTCCGCGTGAGCTGGTCCCAGCCTGCTCGGATGCCCCGGCCGTCGAACCATGTCAATTCGATGCGGCGCCGGACCATTCGGTAGTTGTCGAAACCGAAGTGCCTGAAGTCGCCAGTCTTGCCGACGCGATGGACGACCCCGCAATTGATGAATCTGCGGTCGTCGAGGCGTCGGAACCTATTGCCAACATCGACTGCGAGGACATGGAGGTCATCAGCGTCGATATCCCGCTCCCTGATACGGCATCGCCGCCCTGCGACGACCGGCAAGCGATCGCGGCCTCGCCGTCGATTGCAATGGATGGCACGGTTGAGGTGGCCGATTTTGCAGGCGGAGAATTGCCCTCTGAGACTTGTGACGTCGCCGTCGATATGACCGATGGTTCCGCAAAAGTCATCACGGCGACTGAAGAACTGGGCGGGTCGAGCGTGGTGGCCAGCGAATCTCAACCTGCGAAGGACGAGGCCATTGCGCAACAGGAGCCCTCATCGGTCGAGGCGTCGGCCGCTGGTCGGGCCGTGCCCCAAGCCAGTGGACGGATCGCCGATGCGATGATCAAGACCATCGCCGATCAGGTCTATGCCAAACCTACCGTTTCCGAGAGAGCAGCCTTTCTGAGGGAAATGGCTGCGATGATGGAGGCGGAAGGCAGCCAGTCGGACGCGGCGGGGCCCGGATCCGCTGATTCTCAAATGACCGAAGGCTCCCTGCGGCAGGGGACCAACGCTGCCACGCTTCCGGAAGCGACCGTTGAGGCAACGCCCGAAGTCTTCGCAGTAAATGAGCAGCCGACAGATCCCACCCCGCTCGTCGAGCAGCTGGCCAGCCGGATTGGTGGCGAGTCGTCCTTGTTGCGCGCAAGGCAGGACGTGCCGGACCCATTTGCCAAGGAGCCTGCCGCGTTGATCGAACGGCCGCCGGCAGAGACGGTCGGTGCAGATGTTGAAAGTGGCGATCTCGCTCTTTCTCTTCTCGACATGATGTCGGCAGGTTCCGGATCGGGCCTGCCACAGGAACGCGCACTGGCGGCCGACACGTTGTTGCGAATTCTCCCGCGCATTCCCGTCAAGCAGCTGCTTGCCCTCGTGGAACGTGTTGCCATCATGGAAAGCCCGCCGGCACTGCTCGTAGCCAAGTTGATCCGCGATCCGAGGCCGGAAGTTGTGGCGCCACTGCTCGAACGCTGCATGCACATCACGGACCAGGATCTGATGTCAGCTGCGACAGCCAATGACATCAACAAGCAACGTATGATCGCACGCCGCCGGGTCCTGTCGCCCGTTCTCTCTGACCACCTGATAGCCATTGGCGATCCTTCGGTGATCCTGACGTTGATCCGCAATCCGGGCGCATCGTTCTCACATGATGCCTTCCACACCCTGGCCGAGATCGCCAGCCATCATCACGGACTGCTCGCGCCCTTGACAACGCGCGCCGAACTGCCGCCGCCCGTGGCCTTCGAACTGTTCTGGTTTGTGCCGCCGGAACTCCGGCGCTACATCTTTTCCAGGTTCCTCACGGATTCCGAGACCCTGAACAAGATCTTGCGGATCACGCTCGCCACACACCAGAATGCCAATGGGGAAGCAGCTATGGGCGACGCCAAATTCCCGCCACGCGAAGCTCTGGAGGCTGCGATGGAGGCGGCAGCGTCCTTCCATCTTGAAGCAGCTGCAGAGAGCCTCGCGGAAATGGGTGGAATCAGCAAGGAAACGATCCTGCGGATACTGGCCGACCGGGATGGCGAACCGCTGGCCGTCATTCTCAAGGCCCTGGGCTATCCGCGCACACGCTTCACGGAATTGATCGAGAAGCTTCAATCTTCTGAAGCCAGCATCGTGCGCGGCGACAGGCCGGTTGATGATCTGCAAGGCATCTTTGACAGCATGTCCTTCAACAAGGCCCGCATCTTGCTGACCTATTGGGACTGGTATGTTCGCAAGTCCGGACCCTACGCGCCACACAATTGAAGCGCCGCCCAGACCATTTTCGGATGAATACTGATTTTCCAGTTGCTCATCCAAGTATTTTGCCTGAATATTAATTTCGAGAACATAAAACTGTGCTCGAAAACGGAAAAACTAGTCCCAAGGTCAATAAATGGAAGATAAAGGTGGTCTACTCGGCATGGCGGCAGATATTGTTGCCGCCTATGTCGGCAACAATACGGTCTCCCAAGGTGATCTGCCGCGGTTGATTGCTGGCGTCTACCAGGCATTGCAGTCGGCAACAGGCTCGCCTGCGCCAAAGGAAGCGGCCGTCGATCTCAAGCCCGCCGCGCCGGTGCGCAAGTCGATCACGCCCGATTATCTCATCTGCCTCGAGGATGGAAAAAAGTTCAAGTCGCTGAAGCGCCACCTGCGAAGCCACTACAATTTGTCTCCCGAACAATACCGCGAGAAATGGGGTCTGCCGGCGGATTATCCGATGGTCGCCCCCAATTACGCGGCGGCACGATCAAAGCTCGCCAAGAACATGGGTCTTGGCCGGCGTTCGGGCAAATAGTCTCAGTCCGAATTCTCCTCTCTCCGACTCTTGCGGATCAGCCGTTCACGATTCATAAACGGATGGGCAATTTGGGGCATCGATTCGCCCGCGTGGCGGATTGAGGACGAGAGGGGCTTCTATGAACATTGCTTTCCGGGCACAACTCGTCGTGCCTGAGCAGCGTCAGCTTTATGACTACTGGGTCGAAATGGCGTCTGGGCGACCGATGCCATTTCGGTCGGATATCAACCCGGCGAATATTCCCCGGCTTCTCCCGTACATCAGTCTGATCGATGTTGATCGAGACACTAAGAGGTGCAGGATTCGGCTTGCGGGTACCAGGTTGCGGGATGTCTATGATCGCGAGATCACCGGCCTCGACCTGGGCGACATCGACTTTGGCGAAAAGCGCGACTATTGGGTCGCCGCGTATCGAAGGACGATCGACGAGGGCAAGCCGACACAGGGTGTCGTTCGCGGCCCCAGGGTGAACAAGGAACATCTGGTTCAATACTGGTTGAAACTGCCCTTGTGCTGCGGTCGCCAAGATGGCGTCGGGATGATCCTCTGTCTCGACTATCTACTTTCGACGATGGACGAACAGCGCCACCTTCAACATGCTCTCGGGGCGTGAAGGGAAAATAAGCGTATAAAAGGCATTGATTCCTTGGAAGTGTAGGGGTACATATCCTGACGGAAAGGAGTCAAGTCATGCGTATTAAAGGAAAAGGCTGCGACGACACAGGCCACGCCGAAGGGCAGTCGAGTGAATTCCAAGACACCCCGATCCTGTCGGCGCACCGTCCGCCACGCCCTCCGGATCCACCGTGCCCGGACAGCCGCCCAACGATCAATATTGCGGAAAGTCCGCTGTCGTGGCTTCGTGCCCGTCGCGATAAGGCCGGCAAGCCCCTGATCAATGATGTCCAGTTCGTAGCCGGCGAGAAGCTTCGAACGGACTATGAGCGTTCCATGCTTGTCGGACGGGTGACATCGAATTGGGATGCCTCCGCCACCGTCGGTCGCAGCAGCCGCAATACTGCAGCCGATCTCTCGGACAGTGCCTATGCGGCGCGACAGCGTTTTCACAAGGCCCTCGATTCCGTCGGCCCGGAGCTGGCCGGCATTCTGGTTCAGATCTGCTGCCTTTCAGCTGGTATCGAGCAGGCTGAACGACTGTTGGGCTTGCCGCAGAGAAGTGGCAAGGCGGTGCTTGGATTGGCGCTCACCGGTCTCGCCCGTCACTACGGCTTGCTACGCGATGGGGCACGGGTCGCCTCGGGTCGTACGTCCCATTGGGGCCTTCCGGACTATCGCCCAGGAATTGCAGCACTCGAGGACGCCTGAAGCGCGACGTACGCGTCTTTCTTGATGCGCTCGATCATCGAGGCGAAGCCATTGGAGCGCTGGGGCGTGAGATGTTCGCTGAGGCCGATCCGCTTCAACGCAGCATGGGCGTCGGTTTCCAGAATCTCCGTGGCCGTCTTTCCGGAAAACAACATGAAGGCAATGGCAATCAGGCCCTTTACGATTAAGGCGTCGCTGTCACCCCTGAATGTGAGAATGGGGCCATCTGCCGTGCTTTCAAGGTCTGACGTGATCCAGACTTGGCTGGCGCAACCGCGCACCTTGTTGGATTCGTTATGATCAGCCTCCGGCAAAGGGTCCAGATCGCGGCCAAGCTCGATGATATAGCGATAGCGGTCTTCCCACTCGTCGAGGAGGTCGAAATTGGAAATCGTTTCTTCGAGCCTGTCCACCAGTCACCTTGCCTTGCCGAACCTGTCATGGCTGACATAGGGTGACTGGCCGGCAAGCTCAACCGTTCTTCTTGGATGCGGGGCTGCGCCAGCTGGGGATCAGGTCTTCCAGCCGAAGAGTGGATTGTCCGGCAGTGAGTCTTGCCGTTGTAGCAGGGGTCGAACCCGTTGCCATCGGATCACTGGCAGCCGTTTGGTCAACCGTGGCCGGAATGCCAACGGGCGCACTGCCCTCTGCCGCCCATTCGTAGATGAGTTTGACGTTGTATTTCGCCTTGGCTTCCAGTCTGTCTGCAACCAGGCCCGCCGTCTGGCAGACTTCCGGTTGACGCCCGCAGAAATTCGCGACATCGGCAATTGCGAGGGTAGCGCTGGACAGGAGGCCTTGTTGCGGCATGAGCGCCGCCTCTGCCGTGCCAGCCTGGCTCGGGTCTTCAGGAGGCGAAGGTAGAAATACCGTGACGCCTGCTAGAAACAGTATTGCTCGAAAGATACGCATCCCCGCACCTTTTTTTCCACTAGAGTAATACTAGCAAATCCGGATTTATACTCCTTGAAATGCGGCAGTAACATTTTCATAAATAGCAGTACGAGTTGTAATCTGATTTGAGTAAAGATTTATACTTTGTATTAACTCTCTGTTAATTGCGTTCGTTCACATATTTTGAGCCCGCGTTTATCTGGGTTGGCCTGCAGAAAGCCCGTGTTAACGGTGTTGGATGCATCTTGGGTCTCGAAGAGAAGGTTCCCTCGGGAGCCACCGTTTGTAGAAATTGAAGCCTGGGTGGTTTGTATGCGCGACGTGCTTGATGGCGGTATTGGCCGGCTGCGGCCGGTGTCACTTTTCGCCTGTGGTGCTGCCACCATTCTGAGTCTGGCGGTGATCTTCAATGCCTTTTTTGGCCAGGACGGCGGTCATCGCGGCAGCACCATTGCCGGATCTGGCGGAACCTCGTCATCGCAGCGCGCCACCACCCGCTTGCAGGTTGAAGGGCCAGCCGCTGCGCGGAACACCATACAGCTTAAATATGATCCCATCGTCGAGGATATCCAACGTCAGCTGCAAGCTTCGGGGCACTACCGGGGAGCCGTCGATGGCGTCCTGGGGAAAAAGACCCGTGCGGCCATCCTGGAGTATCAGAAGTCCGCAGGCATGGAACCTGACGGACAGCCGACGCGTGAACTGATTGAACATATCCGTTATACCCGGCAGGTGACCGAAGCATTGTTGTTCACTGGAACGGTGGAACCTGCTGCCGATGCGGAGGAACGCGCCCGTATCCGCCGCGTGCAGGCGAGTCTCGCCGAACTTGCCTATACTCCGGGCGAAATCAACGGCGAGCTGTCGGCAAGGACGCGGCAGGCGATCAAGGAATTCCAACGGGATCGCAAGATGACGGAGACGGGGGATGTCTCCGATGACCTGCTGGCAGAGCTTGCCAAGACAAGCGGTCAGACGGAGACCGCGACGGAATAGCGGGTCATGCGCCTGAAGTCAGCAATCTGGGTCGCTGCCTTCAGGCGAACCTGCGAGGTGCGCGGACTCTACTGCGCTGTCATCCGCAAGGGTGCGGAGGAGGCCGGTGCCGTCTATGTGATCGTCAATCATCTGGATGGCACCTTGCATCTCTTCGGTCCAGCGCCGGGTCCGGCTTATGACGAACAGGGAGAACGCCGTTGGATTGAAGAACTCGGCGGCGCCATTGGGCAGGACGAGATTGATTCCCTGCTAGCCAAGCGCCTCAAGTCGGATCCCGACCTCTGGATCATTGAGATCGAAGACCGCAATGGCGTGGCCGGGCTGACGGCTGAGAAGCATTGACAATACGGTCAACGCAGCATTGGTGCAACCGTTTAGGCAATTGTTAACCTTACGGGCGCCTAATCCAGGCAAATCACCGGAGACGCATGCCAACGTCAACGAGCCGACGAGAGATTACGCCATGAGTGCCGTCCTTCAGTTCCCCGCAGATCGAGCCCGCAAGCAAAGCCGCAGCACAACTGAGATTGGTGCGGAAGTGGTGATATTCCCAGGGGTCCGGATCGAACGGCTCGAATTCAGCCTGGCGGACCGCGTGTCGGCGCGAGGTGTTCACGCCTCCAGCGAGGCGCGCCTGCTCGACTACGAAGAGATCTGATCTCCCGAGTCAGGTCAGACCCGTCGAGGATATGCGATGCCTGTTCTGGTCACCCCGCGGTGGGTTGGGATGCCTGTCAGGAAACGGCGGAGCAGGACGTGGCCTGCATTTGCTTAACGATTCCTGGTCTCTGTGCGGCATCGACGACCGGTGACCACAGGACGATGATCCCGCGCGCTTCGGTTGATTGCACCGACCAGCCCGTATCTTCGCTCAGCGTCTCCTTTTCGGTCGATTGCTGTAGCATCTCCACCAGACCCGGCGCGAGTGAAAGCCCGACTGTAAAATTGTTGGTACCGGCCTGCGTGTTGTTTGCCGTGTAGAGTGCATCGCCGTGACCGGAATAGATGGTCAGCGTCCAATAGCCAGCAGGCATTTGGGCCGTGAGCTGAACATTCTGCCGTGACACGTCGAAAGCACAGATTCCGACGACGCTTTGATCGGGATAGGCAGGGAACAGCCGGACCTGAGATTCCCGCGGCAGAATGAGAAACTTGTTGGATCCGGAATCGGAAATCATCTGCGCGAGGCTGTGGCTGAACGAATAGGTCGGAACGAACAGGATGAAGCCGGCATGGGTCGCCATGGCGACAAACAGGCTCGCAATGATCCAATAGAGCCGTGACACGTCAGCAGCCCTCGCGGTTGATTGACAAGAGAGCTGGCCGGCCTGCCGCACCGGTCAGGGCCAAGCTAGTTTCATGGCTCGCCGTATAGAGCAGCGAATAGGCCCCGGATCGCGGTGCCATGAGCCAGTTCCCGGCCTGGGGATCGCGCGACACCACGATCCTGATTTCACCATCGGCTTCAGCGACAACCGTATCGCTGGTGACGACCGTCTGCGCGAGTTTCCGGTCCGCGACATTGCCCAGCGCGGTTACACTCCACCATCTTGGCTGTGCTTCCTTGGTCATCACAAGCCGGAAGATGCAGGACGAGGTGATCCTGTTTCCGGCGTTGTCGCTTATGGCCGAGAACTCGATCATCTGGCCGGCGGGCTGCGGCAAACGACCATCCAACAGATAATGAGCGGTAACGTAGGGGCTCGCCCTTCCGCTTGCCGGGATGGCGCGGCCCTGCCATGGGCTGCCGGCTTCGACAAGGCTGTTCCCGAAGCTATCAACGGCGACCACGGCGCTGGCCACGCCCATGATGAGGCCAGCCACAAGGAACGCCGGTCCATTGAGCAATCGTTTCATGTGAGGCTCAATAGAGGTCGAGCAGCGTCTTTTTCTTGCGCTGCTTTTTCGGCTTGGGTTCGTCGACGCTTCCGAAGATTTTTTCGAAGAACGACCGCTTGCGGCCAGCCGTCGTTCTCGTGTCGAGGTCTTCGGACTGGGTGTTCGCCTTGGGCAGGATCAAGGCTTCCTGAGACGGCTTCTTCCGCTTTACCTGCACGGTACGATTGTTGTCCTCGAAGAGGTTGAACATTCCATTCAGGACCTGCGATACATCATCGGGCGCGTCCACCGCAGGAATTGTATCGATGTCGTTCTGGTCAACCTCGTCGGCAACTGGTGACAACTGCGCCGTTGTCCTGTCAGCCGGCACGGCGGCCACCGCGTAACTGTTGTCGTAGGGAATTCCCGCAAGACCTTCGGGCGTTTGTCCGCGTTCGGCAACATCCATCACTCGCTTCCAGGTGCCTGCCGGCAGGAGACCTCCCGTCACACGATTCATCGGCGTGAAATCGTCGTTTCCATACCAGACCCCGGTGACGTTGTGGGCGGTGAAACCGATAAACCACGCATCGCGATAGCTCTGGTTGGTTCCAGTCTTGCCACCTTGCGGAGCATAGCCGAGATCTGCCCGTCGCCCTGTGCCCGACTTTACTACCGCCGCGAGCATGGAGTTGAGTTCGGCGATCTTTTCTTCCGGCACGGCTTGGCGCGGTGGGGCTTCGCCACTGCCGCGGCTATAGAGAAGATCGCCGTTGGCCTTGCGAATTTCCAGCACCGCGAAGGGCTTGGCGCGCCTTCCGCCACCTGCAAAGGTCGCGTAGCCAGTAGTGAGGTCGAGGAGCGAGAGTGCGCTCGTGCCCAGGACCATGGGTGCCCAGTTTTCCAACTCGCCCTGAATCCCGGCGAGATGGGCGGTGTCGATGATTGCCTTGCGTCCGATGTCGATCATCAGCTTGACCGGCACGGAATTGTAGGATCTTGCCAAAGCCGTTGTCAGCGTCGTGCGGCCGGCATATTTGCCGCTGTAGTTCCGCGGTGACCAGCCGCCGATGGACACCGGCCCGTCGACGACTGTCTGGTTTGGTTTGTAGCCGTGCAGAAGCGCCGCCAGGTAGACGAAGGGCTTGAACGCCGAACCCGACTGGCGCAGGGCGTCAGTCGCCCGGTTGAACTGGCTCACTTCATAATCCGAGCCCCCAACGATGGCGCGGACCGCGCCTTGCGGTGTCATGGTGACGACGGCGCCTTGCGACACATGGTACTTCTCGCTGCTTGCCGCCAGTTCATCGTTGATCGCCTGCTGAGCCGCCACCTGCAGCGGCATGTCGATCGTGGTCTTGACTTCAAGCACATAGGCGCCCCCGATCTTCTTCTCATCGAGCAACGCCAAGGTGTCACGATAGGCCCAGTCGAGAAACCAGTCGGGACTGTCTGCCGTCGATTGGGTGACGACCGAGGCTGGTTGCCGCCGCGATTGCAGGAGCTCGCCCTGAGTGATGAAGCCGGCATCGAGCATCCGGTAGAGAACCGTATTGGCGCGAGCTTTCGCCGCCTCGATATTCTGATGCGGCGCATATTTCGAGGGGGCCTTGAACAGGCCGGCCAACATCGCTGCTTCCGAAAGGTTGATGTCGCGGACGGACTTGCCGAAGTAGAACTGCGACGCTGCTTCGACGCCGTAGTTGCCGCCGCCGAGATAGGACCGGTCGAGATAGAGCTTAAGAATTTCTTCCTTGGTGAGGCGCGCTTCGATCCATAGCGACAGGAAGGCTTCATGCACCTTTCGCCTGATGGTCCGTTCGGGGGAAAGGAAGAGATTCTTGGCTACCTGCTGGGTGATGGAAGAACCACCTTGCACCACGTCATTGGCCCTCGCGTTCTGCACGATCGCGCGAAGGGTGCCGATCACATCCACGCCGAAGTGCTCGAAGAACCTGGCGTCCTCCGTGGCAAGCGCTGCCTTGACGAGTTGGGGTGGAATCTCGCTCAGCGGAATGGCGTCATCCTGGCGTATCCCCCGGCGCCCGATGATCTCGCCATTGGCATCGGTGAATGTCACCGCATACTCCCGCCCGCGATTCCAGACATCGCCGGTCCCCGAAAACGGCGGTAAAGCATAGGCGAGGAGACCGAAACAAAAGAGCACGCCGAATGTGACGCCGTCGTCGACCAGGTCGATGACGATGCGTTTCAGACCACGCAGGCGAAAGCGGTAGAGGAATGCAGAATAGGCGCTGGCAAAGCGCTTGAGCCAGTCCCAGCTCTCGAATATGGCTGAGCTGACGATGGCATCCAGTCGCCACAGCTTTCCGCTGATACTGTTTCGGGCCGGCAGTTTGGACACAAGCTTGAGACCAGTAATATCGCTATCCAGGCGACCGCTAACCCAAGATTGTGACAAATTGGAGCCGTGCGGCGGCGGTCGAATGCAAGAAATTGTCACCAATTATAATGATTTGGAAGGAGCAATCCAGCTGCATATGCCAGACCGGTTAACTGCGACCGATTGACCGCCTAAGGATTGACAAATCCGGGGTCTTCCGGTCCTGTGGCGCCATGTCCGATACGCCGCCATTCTGGAAGACCAAGCCACTAGATCAACTCACCCGCGCCGAGTGGGAACTGTTGTGCGATGGCTGCGGCCGCTGTTGTCTCAACAAGCTCGAGGACGAAGATACTGGTGAGTTTCTCTACACCCGGGCCGCCTGCAAGCTCCTGGACCTCGGAACGTGCCGTTGCCTTGATTATGAGAACCGGTCGGCAGCCGTGCCCGATTGCGTCACGCTGACTCCGGCCAATGTCCGGTCATTGGGTTGGCTGCCCGCGACCTGTGCCTACCGCCTGTTGGATGAGGGGAAATCCCTTCCCTGGTGGCATCCGCTGGTATCGGGCAGCGCCGACACCGTGCATGAAGCCGGCATCAGTGTGAGAGACGAAGCCTATTCCGAGGAAGGAATCGATGTTGACGACCTCGTCGACCATCTTTGGCGGTTGCCCAAGGCCAGACGCCGGATTGCCAGGTGATACATCGCCTCATGACTGCGACGCCGATCTTTGTGCAAGAACAGAGTCTTCGAGAACGGAACACCGAAACAAGACGCGTACCATCTGACGATCCGGGTCGACACACCGTTTAAGCCTGGAGCAATTCAAGAACGGTTGATCAAGGCCTTTGGCCCTCTCAATTAATCAGGCCGCGTCGGCCTTTGGCTTCCGCACCAGTGCGGCAGCCTCCAGGACAAGGGGGTCGAATCCTTTGCCGCCCTTGGCAACATGATCCAGGAAGGCAAGGCGCATGCGCGGCTCCCAGAACCGGTTGATGTGATCTGCCGTTTCCTTCACCGCCTCGTCGTTCGGATAACCATGATAGAAAGCAGCGATCTGGTTGGCCATGCGCAGCATGTCTCTGAGTTCCATGAGATCTAGTCCTTGTCGAAGATCATGACGCCGCGCTGCGACAGGGCAGCGAGCTTGAGATGAGCCTGCCGGGCGAGTGACAGGGCAAGTGCAGTCGGTGCCGATACCGTAGCCAGCGCGCCAAGACCGGCGATCGCACATTTCTGCACCAGCTCGAAACTGCAGCGGCTCGACATCAGCACGAAGCCGTCTGAGAGGTCGAAGTCGCTGCGGGTAAGTGCACCGATCAACTTGTCGAGCGCGTTATGGCGACCGACGTCTTCCCGCGACATCATAATATCGCCGTCAAGAGAGCACCAAGCCGCCGCATGAACCGTACGGTTGACCGCATTCATAGGCTGGTGATCGGGAAGCGCTTCATAGGCTCGCGCGACCGCCTGAGGACGGAGGGGAACATCGGGCACCGCGTGTCCCGGCATCCTGATCGCATCCTTGATGTCCTCGATGCCGCACAAACCGCAGCCCACCCGGCCCTCGAGACTGCGCTTGGCCATCCGCTTGCGATTGAGCTTTGGCTCATCGACCGAAAGATCCACGGCATAGCCATGTTCAGAAGGCAGCACAAGGATGCCAGCGATGTCCCGGCGGCTCGCGACAATCCCCTCCGCCAGGGCGAAGCCCACGGCAAAGTCCTCGAAATCTGCCGGCGTCGCCATCATCACGGCATAGTTCTGGGAATTGAACAGCACGGCGACCGGCACCTCCTCCGGCACCTGCCAGACAATATCCACATCGCCGGACAGGGAATGCAGTGTGCCCATCGCCGGGCGCGACGTTCCTGCCACGCCGCCCTCGGCCTTCAGCGCGATGACATTACTCCGCCGCGACAAGTGGTTTCACCGCAATTCGCTTGTTTTCCTCTTCGCGCTCTTCCCATTCCTTCTGCCAGTCCGACGGCTGGTTCGAAGCGGTAACTTGCACGGCGGTAACCTTGTATTCGGGGCAATTGGTGGCCCAGTCGGAATATTCGGTCGTGATGACATTGGCCCCGGTCACCGGGTGGTGGAACGTGGTATAGACAACGCCTTGCGGCATCCTGTCCGATATGACGGCACGCAGCGACGTGGCGCCGATGCGGCTCGACAGGGAGACCATTTGGCCGTCTGCGATACCGCGGACCTCGGCATCATGCGGATGGATCTCGAGAACGTCCTCCTTGTGCCAGGCGACATTGTCAGTCCGCCGAGTCTGGGCGCCGACATTGTACTGCGACAGGATTCGGCCCGTCGTGAGAATGAGCGGGAAGGAGCGGTTGGTGCGTTCCGGCGTGGCCACGAATTCGGTGATCATGAACCGGCCCTTGCCGCGCACAAACCCACCCACATGCATGAGCGGCGTTCCTCCAGGAGCCTTATCGTTGCACGGCCACTGGACCGATCCCAGCTTCTCGATCTTGTCGAACGACACGCCGGCGAAAGTCGGCGTGAGCCGGCTGATTTCGTCCATGATCTCCGATGCAGAATCGTAGGACATGGGATAGCCCATGGCCGTCGCCAGTTCGCAGACGACTTGCCATTCCTGCTTGCCCTGCATTGGCGCTTTCACCATGCGCACCCGATTGATGCGGCGTTCGGCATTGGTGAACGTCCCATCCTTCTCGAGAAAGGACGTCCCGGGCAGAAAGACATGGGCAAAGGCCGCCGTCTCGTTGAGGAAAAGGTCCTGGACGACCACGCACTCCATCGACTCGAGGGCATGGTTCACATGCTTGGTATTCGGATCGGATTGGGCGATGTCTTCGCCCTGCACGAATATGCCCTTGAACGTGCCGGACACGGCCGCGTCGAACATGTTGGGGATGCGAAGTCCGGGCTCCGAATCAAGCGACGTCCGCCATATCTCCTCGAACATGCCGCGCACTGCGTCGTCGCTGACATGACGGTAACCCGAGAACTCATGGGGGAACGAGCCCATGTCGCAGGA
>JAGRLX010000149.1 GCA_020441605.1 Alphaproteobacteria bacterium | reverse complement strand
CTCGCTAGTTCACAGCAAGCGAAACGTGTTTCATATCAATGTGTTAGGTCTGATCTGCGTCCCCGATCCGGGGCCGGGAACACCACACTCGCCATATGCTGCCGGGTCCGCTTGCCGGCATCGCCACATTTTTTTCTTGACCTCCGCCCGGGAAGGCTGCCGCTAATGGCAGTGAATTGGTGGTAGACCGCATCGAGGTCGGGCTGGATTGCTTTGCTTCCCATGGTCAGGCTAAGCATATGGGCAGGAAGTGGAAATCGCACGGGGTTACTCATGGCGCCCAAGCATTCGAACGACGAAGAGTCCGAAGAGCCAGCTTCGGGTGGTTTGCCGGCGACCACAACTCCCAGCACAAAGGCGAGACGTCAATCTTTCGGTGCTTTGCGCCGTCAGTTAAGCGACGATGAACTCGCGGGCACGGGTGTTCAGAAGATGCTCTTGGATGAAATCGACAGGCTTGAATCCGAATTAGTTAGCGCAAGTGAAATGGCTGACAGGTTTCATGGGGCCGATAAAGACGCCGCGATACTTCGGGAAAAATTTAAGTCGCACACTTCGCTTGAGATAATATCAACAGCCTCACTGACTGTTGGCTCCGTTGCGCTTGGCTTAGTCTTCGGAATCAAAGATAACGCTACGCTGGCTTGGATTATTTTGGCAGGTGGCGTAATTCTAATCTTGGCTGGACTTTGGGCGAAGAAGGTTAAAATATGACGCTCGAACTTCGCTCGATTGTTGCGCCCGGCGATATTGACAATGAGCGCATTACCATGCGCGCCAACACAGATCTGGATGTAGGGGACTACCTTCTGGCTCAGTCAGGCTATGTCGATGGATCACCGACGATCCACTTCTTTCATACATATTGGTTTCCGAACAAATCCATAAATAAGGGCGACCTAGTTGTCGTCTACACGAAATCTGGTAGTGATCGCGTTAGAAAACTAACCACGGGCAAGAACGCGCACTTTTACTATTTCGGACTTGACTCCACAATATGGGACCAACCCCACAGGGGGGCGGTGCTACTCCAAGCC
Source organism: Alphaproteobacteria bacterium (assembly GCA_020441605.1). The sequence continues at coordinate 4,684 of JAGRLX010000149.1, read as the reverse complement.
CCCATATGGCAAAGCAAGTCATCCGAAGAACTGTAGAATATCGCCGCAAAAACGAAGCCGATATTTGTCGAAAGAACTTGGCTTCGAACGGCGAAAATCATTACGCTAGTTCTTCAGCAGTGAGCGGCTGCCGCGGCGCGCAGGGCTGAACTGATGCAGTAAAGGGGAGGCCGGGGCCTGCCTTACGCGAGCTAGCCCCCCTGGCCCCCCATAGCCCCCCCTTGTAAAAAGTGCTGCCTGGGTGAAAGTCGGTATTGGGCATGGTTACAGCCTCTCTGGGACGGGGGGCAGAGGGGGTGCAGGGGGGCTAGGCGGTCGGGTCAGTTCCTGTTCAACAGCAAGCACGCTGGCCTCCCGCCACCCCTGTGCATTGCGCACCGCCCAGACCTTCACCCGAGGGCGACCGAACAGGGCGAAGGGTTTTGGCATCGGTTCAATCCCCGCCTTCCGTGCAATCGCAGGGAGCAGCGCCCACTGGCGGTTGGCATTGGCTGAGAAGTTCGGGTCGAGGTCGAAGACCGTGGTGAACAGGTCTTCCGCGGTGATGAGGTCGCGCGGGTGGGCGGCAACCAGTTCCGCCGCGATCTCGTCTTGGCGGGTCATGCTGGCGGCGACGACCGCCTTCTTCGCCTCGTTCATGGCCGCTCGTGCGCCGGGGTTGAACCCGGTGATGTCGCGCCGCCGCAGGTACTCCCGCACCGAGGCCACGAACTGCGGGTCCGCCTCAGGGAACAGCGTGCCGTAGAGGCGCTGGTAGTAGGCTTCGTCCTTCGGCTTGTCGGGGTTCCTGATGGCGTTGATGCGCCGGTCCTCGGCGGTCAGCGGCAGCCCGGTTTCGTAGTTCGTGAAGATCAGGAACCGGCAACAGTTCTTCTCGGTAAACTGAAGTCCGTACTTCATGTTGATGAACCGATGCGAGGCGGTGACCATCGACTTCAGCTTCTCGCTGTGCTGCCACCGCTCGCCCGTGCCTCCCTCGTTGATCTCGTCCACCACGGCCATGAGCTTGCGCGAGAGCTGGCCGTTGAAGCCGCTGGCGAGTCTAGCCTTTAGGTCGAAATCCATGGCGACGTTGCCAGCCCAGACGTGCGCCAGAACGGCGGCGAGCCAGTTTCGTCCGACACCCTGCTGAGGGGCGATCATCAGGTAATGGTTGTGCGGCAGGACGCCGGGCTTCTGCTCGACGTGCGCCAGCCAGTCGAGGAACCGCTTCCGCTCGTCTTCGACCGGGACGAGGTAGGCAACATGCTCATCGAACAGCTTGGCCCGCTCTTGCCAGTCCGGGGGCGCGGTATGGGTGCGCGGCTTCCACAGGTTCAGGGCAGGCCGTCCATCATCGGACCGACAGAACTCCCCGGCGCTGGGGTCGAAGTTCAGAGTATAGGCGACCTTTCGGTTCCCGCTGCCCAGCCACAGGGCGAAGGTCGGATACTCGGCGGTTTTGCCCGGCGCGGTCTCAATCTCGGTCCGGTTGTGAGCGAGCAGCGCAGCCATGCCCGGGGGCGGCAGTTGGATGGCGGTGTTCTTTCGGAACACGACCATCGGCTTCTCGGCGGCGATATAGACGAGGGACTCGAACATCTCGTTCAGTTCCATCGTCGGGGGCAATGGCGCTTCCGAGATGCCGGTCTCGCCGATCATCTTGAACGAAGCGCGCGCCTCGTCGGTTCGTTGCTTCTCGAACGCTTGGCGGCGGCGGATCGGGTCAAGGCTCCGTTTCAGGTACCTGTCGTCCTTGGTCGCCTTCTCGCGTTTGCCAAGCTCGCTCTGGCGAAACAGTCGCATTACCTGCCCGTTGTTCGGGCTGTAGAAGGCGAGGATGCTTAGGAGCGCCATGTCCGCCTCGGACTGACTCGGGTAGCTCCGATGCCCCTTCCATTGACCGTTCATCAGGGCGAGGAACTTCTCGCCGTTCGCTGCCTTCGTCGCTCGGTCAAGGATCGCGGCATCCGCTTCCTTCTCGGGCTGGTCAGGCAGCGGCGCGATGTCGATCTTGTCGATCTTCTGGCGAAGGCGAAGCTCCGTGACCAGCGCGTCAACTGACTCCTGTTGCTCTGCGACGGGCAGCGCGCGATACACATTGCCGGTGCAGATCAAGAAGCGCAGTTCGCTGTAAACCTCGACGTTGCCGACCTTGCAGCCCTTGCCGATGTTCGCCTGAACGATCAGGTGCAGGCCGAGGCCCGACCGCGAAACCTCGGTGTAGCTGTCCATGTGGGCGACGATCCGCGTATAGGCGTCGAGGTCCGCCTGCGTCGTCCACTTGCTCGGGTCAACCGGCTGGCCCTTGGCCCGCTGGGTGTTTTCGTCAACCCAGTCGAGGTCGATACAGGCGAACGGGTCGGACTCGGTAAAGACGAAGCCGATCCTCCAATTTCGCTCCGCCGCGACCCGGCAAGCGGTGTCGAAGTCCATCCATGTGCTGGGTTCGTTGACCTTCGCGGGCTGACCATCGGCACGCCGGGGCGCTTTGTCGGTGGCCGTCCCCGGTGTCACGCACCACTGCGGCAGCGCCCGAAGCTCAGCGGGGAGGCGGTCGTATGGGTTCGGTTGCGGACCTTCCGCGACCTGTCGCACACAGTCCATGTCCTTGATTCCTATCTGGCGGCGGGGTGGTGATGCGCCCTGCCGCTTTTCCTGACAGCGCTATGACTGGGCTAGACGGCGCGGACCCGCCGGGCGGGAACCCGGCGCGCGCATTCCGTTTTCATCCAGACGAGCGCCACACATGCGGTCTGGTGCCGACCTACGCGGCCTCACTGGTGTTTCGCTTCTCGCTCGACGCCAGCCAACGCAGCACGTCAACCTCGGCGTACCAGACGCGCCGGGTGCCGGGCGGCTGGAAGAAGCGCGGTCCCTCGCCACGGGCGCGGTATGCTTCGAGGGTCATGAAATGGACGTCGAGGATTTCGGCCGCCTCCTGTGTGGAGATCGGTCGGTTCTTCGGCGTGTAGCCGAACAGCTCGCAAAGGTCGGAAAAGCTCGGATCGGTCATGTCGGTCTCCATCAACTGGTGACCGGCGTTTCCCAATCCCGGCGTCGGGTGCCCCAACCGCAAAACACTAAATGTAGTGGTTGGCTGGGGGTGACATGTAAATGCTACCGAATCTCGGCAAAAGTCGGCAAGCACATTTTTCGCGGCGCACAGCGGCGACCGCCGGCGCCGCCGGGGTAGGGGCGGCAAACCCCAATCCCCGGCTGGTGCCCGAGCCCAGCGAGCGCTACGCGCGGCTTTCCAGCTTCACCACGTTCGCCCCGCTGGCCTTGGCGGCTTCAAGCTCAACGAAGTCACCGATGCGCGCCACGACGCGATGGTAGCCACGCAGATCGCCTGTCTTGAGGTAGTGCTTTTGCGTGACGCCCTGCGGCATGTGGTTCGTCAGTAGTTCCAGTTTGGCAACGTCCAAATCGCACCCCTCGGCACCGACATGGATGAACGTGCGGCGCAAGTCGTGATCGCTCAGACCGGCCATGCCGATATGCTTGGCGAAGCGCCGCAGGGGCGCGCGGGCGTCGGTGATGTGGCCGGTCTTGCCCCAGCTTGCGAACACGAAGTCACCGTCATCCTCAGTCCGGCGCAGGCGAAGTACATCCGCCGCCTGTCGGCTGAGCGGGAGGGTGACGGGGTTGTCGTTCTTCGGATCTTCGATGTGCCACGAACACTTCGTCGGGTCGGCGTCGTCGAGGTGGACATTGCGCCATTCCAAGGATGAGCTTTCACCCTCGCGACCACCGGTAAGAAGCATGAACATTGCGAGGTCGATGGCGGCGCGGGCGAAACGTTCGTGCACCTTGCCGCGCTCGTCCTGCAACCAGTTCCAGAGGGTGCCGACATGCTCAAGCTCGACACGGCGGTCGCGCGGCTTCCCGGCCTTCTTCTTCATGTCCTTCTTGAGGTTAATGACCGGGTTCTCGCCCGTCATGATCGAGGCGCCGTCGGTCTTGCGGTACTCGTCCCGCGCCCAGTTCCAAAGGGTCCGCAGCGTCGTGAAAGCGATGGTGGCCTGCACAGGTGCGCCGCGCTTGCCGTGCAGACCGTTGGCGGCGTAGTCCTCGAACCGCTTGCGGCATTCGCCCGGCGTCAAAGACGCGATTGGGCGATCCTTCCACTTGGCGAAGACCTTCTCGATGTGCCGTTCCATCTCGATCTTGGTCCTGGCCTTCAACATGCCCGGTCGGTTGATGTAGGCGGTCGCGACTTCACGCAGCGTGACCGACATCGCTTCGTCCTGCTTCTTCACATCGCGCGGGTCGATCCCCTCGCGCATGTCCTGAAGGATGGCCTGTGCCTTCCGGCGCGCTTGGTCCTCGGTATAGAGGCCGAAGCGACCAATCGTCACGATGATCGCCTTTCCCCTGACCCGACCCTGGGCGACGAATGCCCTCACCCCTGTCGCGGTGACGCGCAACCCGTATCCGGGCACACGGTCGTCCCAGTGAATCTCATAGCCTGCCGCCGGGGGCTTGGCCCCTTCGCAATACACCTTCGTGAGCTTTGGCATGTCCTGTTCCTCTGAGCCATGCTAGCACCATGCTAGCAGGCAAGAGTTGGTTAGGACATTCTGCCACGGGCTTGCAATGGCATCAAGTACCTGAAAACATGAAGTAAAATTGGCATTTACTGGCAATCACTGGCTAGGTCAGGGACCGCCTTAGCACCTTGTGGATCTGGGGGTCCCCCGTT
>JAGRLX010000148.1 GCA_020441605.1 Alphaproteobacteria bacterium | reverse complement strand
CCGAAAAAGCCAATGATTTCAAAAATCGGCCATTTTGGCGGGACGGCTGACGGTATATTGCGATCGAAAATATTTTTAATTGTGTGGTTTCAATAATTTATGCTGTCCATTGATAATAGAGTGGGAGTGAGGGGCTGGATCATCGGCAGTGCAGCATGTAACACTGCGCCTGCCTTCTTCGCTCGCTTGGAGAAGGAGCAATGGGCGGTCCGCCGGTGGCAGCCGGCGGGCCGTCTTTTTCGGGTTCTCAGGGTGAAACCGTGACCTTTCCGGGCAGGCTGAGGTCGCCCGAGGCGACTTTGAATACATCGGTCACGCAGAGCAGAGGGGCATGCAGGTCGGCATTGATGCGAAGGCCCGCGGTCACTCCATCATAAGAGGCCGAAGCCAGCGCGCCCACGGCGGACAACGGAACCTCCACTTCCACCGACTGGCCGGAAAGTCCGGTCTGGTAGATGGGGCTATCGATCAGCAGAGGGACGCCAGGCCAGGTCGCTGGCAAGGAAGGCTTTGTGCCTTCCGGGATGTCGACCACCTTCAGACCTGCACCGCAGGCTGCATCCTTGGCCAGGACCACCCAATGGGGATGCCAGACGGTTGCGTTCTTGCCGCCGTTGGCGCCATCGTCGAAGTCGGGATGATAGGTCACCGCCAGGGCGACGATCCCCTGGTCGTGGTCGAATCCGACATCGGCGCTGTTGAGGCTTGTGGGCCATACATAAGCGTGAACTCCGGCGCCGGCGAAGCGGCCGATCGCAGCCGGCTTGGCCTCGCCGGCCGTGCCGGCCACCTTCATGCTGAAATGGACGGTATCGCCGGCCATGGTGACGGAGGTTCGCAGGATATCCATGGGGGCGGCTGCCGCCGGTGTGCTGTCGCTGGTGATCTCCTGGGCCAGGACGGCAGAGCCCAGGCCGGTCAAGGCCATCGCCGCGAGGCAGGTGCCCCGCAGCCATTTGTCTGTCATGTCAGTACTCCTTCTTCCTTTCAGTTGCTCGCTTGGAGGTTGCCGGGTGCCCCGAAGAATGCCTGCCAGGTGGCAGCCTGACAGGCGGGGTCCGCCGGTTCATGGTCGCGGCAGTCGATCCGGAGATGCCGGGTGCCAAAGGCTGCGTCCACGAATGCGCAATGATGGGGGGTATCCGAGCCAGAGTGCGCGAAGGGCCGGAAATGGCGGCACATCACGCACATGCGCTGGGCGGGGATGGCGCCCCGGTGCAGAAGTGTCCTGATCAGGCTCATCAGGGTGACAAAGAGGATCTCCTGCTGTTTCTGGTCGAGGGCGGCGACCGCCGCCTCGGTGAGGCTCAGGCCGGCGCCTGCCGCTTTCAGCGTCTGCCGCCCGGCCTCTGTCAGGGTCACGAGGGTGGACCGCGCGTCCTTCGTGGATGTGCTGCGACCCACCAGCATCTTGTCGGCCAGGGCGCGGATCGAGTCGGTGGCGGTCGGCTGTGTCACTCCAAGGTGCCGGGCGATATCCTTCACGGGCAGGGGGGAGTCTCGGCCGGCAAGTATCCACAGGACCTGGAGCTGGGTGGGCGAAAGTCCAAGCGCGCCTGCCGCGGCCCAGTGCTCGCTGCGCAGCACCAGCGACAGACGGTCCAGCCCTTCGCGGATTCGGCGGGGAAGCGAGTCGCTGGCGGCATCGAAGTCGAACATGGGGATTTAATATAGGAGTCCTATTTATATGTCAACGGCCTCCAGCATTACGGACCGTTGCTTCCCGTCATGTCCATTACGATCCCCTCGACCGCGCTATGACGGCCAAAGTGAATAGATATAGGCAACGTAGCAGGCCAGCATGACCGCGCCCTCGCGGCGGCTGATGCGCAGTCCGGTGGCGGCGAAGACCAGCAGCAGGACCGACATTCCCACCATCACCGGGTTGTCGAAGCGGTTCACTTCCTGCGGCATGGTGGTGGGGTGGGCGAGCGCGGTCGCACCGCCGATGCCGAGCGTGTTGTAGATGTTGGAGCCGAGGATGTTTCCGAGGGCGACATCGGCCTGGCGGCGAATGGCTGCGAGGATCGATGTGACCAGTTCCGGCATGGAGGTTCCAATCGCCACGATGGTGAGGCCGATCACCGTTTCGGAAATGCCGAAATCCCGGGCAAGCTCCACCGAACCCTCGATCAGGATGCGGCCGCCGATCACCACCATGGCAAGACCGCCCAACGCATAGCCGAGCGACAGCAGGGTACGGCCGACGGTCCTTCCGTCTTTCAGGTGCAGGCTGGGCGGATCATGGGCGGCCTCTATGGCCTCAGCCTTGTCATAGGCCGCCGTATGGTCGTCGCCGCCAGTCCTTTCCTGACGCCAGGCATAGATGAGATAGGCGACGAGGCCGGCTATGAAGATTGCGCCGACCACGCGGTCGAGCATCCAGAACCAACCGATAAGGGTGAAGGCGACGGCCGATGAGAGGACCAGAACGCCATCGCGCGCCAGAACTTTCGACGACACCATCACCGGCGCCACCACTGCCGAAGCCCCCAGGATGAGCAGCACATTGGCGACATTAGACCCCACGATGTTGCCCACGGCGATGCCGGGAAGTCCGGCGATCGCCGCCTGGATGCTGGTGACGAGTTCGGGCGTGGAGGTCCCGAACCCCACCAGCGTGATGCCGATGATCAGGGGCGACACGCCCATGCGTTCGGCCAATTGCACAGCGCCCCGGACCAGGAATTCGCCGCCGATGGCGAGCAGCAGCAGGCCGCCGATGATCAAAAGCGCTATTTCCATTTGTCTCTCGTGTCAGGGTGGGGGCGGAGGAAGGGGCGCAGGCCCCCGTCTCGAGGATCGTGGCACCTTGGCCGGTGTCAGAGCAGATAGAGGCGCAGCGATCCGTTGGAGGAGAGGCTGACGCCCACCACCCGGTTGAGCGGTATGCCGCGCTTGGCGAGGGCGGCGCGGGTCACCGGATTGGCGGCCAGTGCCGCCCGCAGTCGCTGGATGCCGTTACGGTATTTTCCCGCCAGAACCTTGTATTCAGAGATGTCGGTTCCCGAGTCGCGGAACCGCGGCATGTGGCGGATGTTGAGGTTGACCACGCCAACGCTCGGCACCCTGCGCAGCGCCCTGACGGCGGCCGCCCGAGACCCGGAAGACATGATCGCCGATTCCGCCTGGTAGGAACTGGCCCCATCGATCAGGCTGAAGGCGCCGGCGGCCGCGGGAGCGAGGCTCAGGAACAGGACGGTAGCGATGAGGCGCAGGCTTGGCATGGGACGCTCCTTCGGTCTGGTCGAGGCTCACGACAGCATATGGGGTCAGCCATGGAGTTTCAAAAGGCTCAATGCCGGATCAATGTCGCGAAACCTGTCGATAATCGCGCCGAGGAAGGTCTTGAGTTCCGGCCGGAGGCGAAGCGGAACGGCGGCCTCCTCGCCGAGCAGGAATGTCCGGAAGGAAAATCGCCGAGAGGAGACGATGTCGAGGATTTCCGGTTCGAGGGCGGGCACGGTGATGGTCAACCCGCCGAAGCCCGGGGGGAGGGCACTTCCGACGAAGTCGCTGCGGACCGGGATGAACAGGTCGGGCAAGAGGAGCGCTTCCGCCTGGGCGGCGGCGCGCAACGACTCCTCGTCCTTGTCGATGATGTAGAAAACCACGCTGTCGAGGCCGAGGCGGCGGATCTCGGGAATGAAGCCGAGATCGGTGGCGGCCTCAAGAAAGATCGGCAAGTGGGGCGCTGCGACATCGATCACGTAGTCGCGGTTGGGCGCCGCCATGATGGTGTCGAAGGCTTTCATCTGGCCAGAGACATGGGCAAAGTCGACGAGCGCGGTGCGTCCGGGAAAATAGCCGCGGAGCGTGCCCTCGGGGTGGCTGAGGTCGATCAGGAACGGGTCATGACCTTCGAGCAGCAGGAAATCGGTCAGCACCCGCGCCAGCAGTGTCTTGCCGTTGCGGGGCTGATCCGAACATATGACGAAGAGCAGAGGCTTTCGGGCCAACCGGCTGCCCGCCCGGTCAGGCGCCTTGCTGGCTGCGGCCGCCGCTCAGCAGGTCCTGGATGAGCTTGACCCGGGCGAATTCCTCGTCGATCTCCTGGCACCACTTGCGGACATAGCCGCGCAGCACGAAGGAGAATTTGCCCGGCTGGCCATCAGCGGCGCGGTTCTCGATGAAATCCTTGAAGGTCACGCCGGCCACGTCGACCTGCTCGTAGGCCATTTCGTTGAGCTTCGGGATGTCGATCTCGTGGGCCTTGGGGATATTGGCGAAATACTTGCGGCTGGTCGCTTCGTCCCATTCGAAGAAATTGGTCTCGTTGATGAAGTTGCGGGTCACCACATATTCGAGGCCGCCGAGGTACTTGGAGATTTCGCCGATTTCGTCGAGCGAGGCGATGGACGAGCCCACGATATGGAACAGGCCCAGGGTGAATTGGCCGTTGCGGGCGGCTTCGAGCACGCCGATGCGTTCGAAGATGTCCAGTGCGTAGGACAGGCCACCGGCCTTCAGGTCGACCAGGGTGACCGGTACGTTGGCGGTATCCAGCGTATCGAGGATCTTCATCTGGTGGGCAACGTTCTCGAGGTCGACGATCTCGGTGATCGACGGGTAGAAGCGCTTCAGGCTGCCGCGGGGATTTTCGGTGTCGAAGGCGCGGGTGAGCACGTTCTTGCGGGCGAAGAAGTCGAGAAGGGCCCGCGATACGGTGGTCTTTCCGACGCCCCCCTTGTCGGCGCCAACGAGAATGAGAGTGGGCTTCATGGTGTTCTTTTCCCTGATTGAACCTCGGAACCGGCAGGCGGTGTAACACGGCTTGACGTGCGAGTATACCGCCCGATTGGTTCAACGATCAATCGCCGCAGGGGTGCGCGGCATGTGGCCTCGATGCGCCGTGCTGCAATCGATCTCGACCCGGCAAAGCATCAGGCAGTCTTCGACTTCGGAGCGGTGGGATGCCCCTGGCGCATCATCACCGCCATGGGCCCCCAGGGCGGTTCACATCTTGTCATGGGCCGACGACAAGGGTTGGTCCGGCTGGGGATTTCTGGCAATAAGGGGCGCGGCGAAGCGAGGCCCCATGACCTATCTTTATCTCGGCATCATTCTTTTCGGTGGCTCACACCTGTTTTCGATTCTGCTGCCCGCCGTTCGGGACGGGTTGAAGCGGCGGCTTGGAGAAAAGGCCTGGAAGGGCCTCTACAGCCTGGTTTCGCTGGCCGGACTGGGCTTTCTGATCGCCGGATTCCTGCAGGCGCGTTCCGGTCCCCTGTCGATCGACTGGTTGTATGTCCCGGCCGACGGGATGCGTCACGTCACCATGCTGTTCGTGCTACTCGCTTTCATCCTGCTCGGCGCGTCCCATGGCAAAGGCTATATCAAGCTCTGGACCCGCAATCCGATGTCGCTCGGTATCGCCTTGTGGGCGACGGGGCACCTCCTGGCGAACGGCAAGCGTACCGACGTCTATCTGTTCGGGATCTTTCTGGTCGTCGCCCTCGCCGACATCCTGCTGTCGGAACTGCGCGGCAAGCGTCCCATGCACCAGCCTTCGGTGCAATCCGACATCCGGGCGGTCGCTATCGGCATGGTGCTTTACGTGATCTTCCTGTTCGGCTTCCATCCCTATGTGCTCAACTTGCCGGTGGCCGGATGATTGTTCTCGCGTTTGGTGTCTTCCTGCTCGCTGCCATGCATCTGGTGGCGGCCGTTCCGTCGCTCAAGCAGCCTCTCAAGGCGCGGGTTGGCGATAGGGCCTATGGTCCGGTCTTCGGTGTCGCTTCGCTGGTCTGCATCGCCATCATCGTGGCTGGCTGGCGGCTGGCGGATTTCGTGCCGGTCTACGATCCCGCCACCTGGGGGCGCCATGCCAATTACGGCCTGACCTTCATCGCATTCCTGTGTTTCGGCATTTTCCTGTTCCGTGGTTCGCTGCGCCAGCGCCTGCGCTTTCCGATGGGTTTCGCCGCGATGTTCTGGGCCACTGGTCATCTTCTGGCCAATGGCGACCTCGCCAGCCTGATCCTTTTCGGCGGGCTCCTGGCCTATGCCATTCTCCATGTCGTCATCGGCTTCGCCAATGGTGTCCGGCCGTCGCCCGAGGTGCGCAATGGCCATGACCTTCTGTCGCTCTTGGCGGGCCTTGCGCTCTATGGGGTAATGACCCAACTGCACGAGATCCTCATCGGCGTGCCGGTGTTCGATATCAGTCAGTGGACCCGGGTCTGACACAATCTGCTGACGCTGCCTGTCACCCGTGCGGCCTATCTTCGTCACCGACCCAACTGCAGGAGGAGACGGGGCCTTGAAGTCACATTTGATCGGACTCTCGCTGGGCGCAGCCGCGGGGCTGGCGGACTGCGCCATTTTCGCCATCTCTGGCATGAGCATCAGTTTCGCTTCGGCGCTGTCAGCCGTGCTGTTCTGGATGGGGGTTGGCTGGGCGGTGAATGTGGTGCGCACATCTCTGCCGTCCTCCCTGCACGGTGGTTTCATCGCCCTGTTCCTGAATTTGCCATGGGTTGCCGAATTCGTCGGCAATCAGGGCCTGACTGATCTGCTCATGCCGATGCTCGCCACTGCGGCAGCCTTCGGTGTCCTTCTCGGCCTCGCGAGCCACAGCCTTCGCCGGTTGCCGGTTTCGGGGGATGCACCTGCATAGGTCGTTTCCGTCCGTGCATTTGCTGACGCGGCGCTGCGGTGGTAACACTTCGTCCATGTCACAGCACGTTGCCACCAAGCGCCTCACGGCACCGGACATCGCCTCCCGCAAGGGTGGCGATCCCATCGTCTCACTCACCTCCTATCATGCCCACACGGCGGCGATTGCCGACAAGTACGTGGATTTTCTGCTGGTGGGCGACTCGCTCGGCATGGTGATGCATGGATTCGAGTCGACATTGCCAGTGCCTCTGGAGTTGATGATCATGCATGGCCGCGCGGTGATGCGCGGCGCCAAGCGGGCGCTGGTGGTGGTCGACATGCCCTTCGGCTCCTACGAGGAGAGCCCGGCGCAGGCGTTTCACAATGCTGCGAAGGTGATCAAGGAAACCCAATGCGGCGCCATCAAGCTGGAAGGCGGCCGGCGCATGGGTGAAACCATCCGCTTCCTGAGTGAACGTGGGATTCCGGTGATGGCCCATATCGGTCTCACCCCACAGTCGATTAATACCTTGGGCGGGTTCAAGACCCAGGGCCGCACCCGTGACCAGTGGGCGGCGATCGAGGAAGACGCCCGGGTGGTGAGCGAGGCGGGGGCCTTTTCGGTGGTGCTGGAAGCGCTTGCCGAACCCTTGGCCGCCAGGATCACCGCGTCGATCCCCATCCCCACCATCGGCATCGGCGCTTCACCCGCCTGCGACGGGCAGATCCTGGTCATGGAGGACATGCTTGGCCTCAGTCCCCGCGTGCCCAAATTCGTCAAGGAATTCGGCAAGGTCGGTGCGGCGATCGAGAATGCCATCAGGATGTATGCCGAAGAAGTGAAGGCGCGCAGTTTTCCTGGCAGCGACAACACCTACGAGGTGAAGGACTGACGCGTGTCCCGCCCGCCCAACCGTTACCCACTTTGACGGAACATGCTCTAGTCCTCGGCCCATTTCCGTATCAGGTTGGCGCGCACCTTGAACAACCGGTCGAGGATCGCGCGGTCGGCATTGTGCTGGCGCAGCGCGGCAATCGCGTTTTCGAGGTCGAAGAGAATCTCGCGGTCACTGTCGGAGCGGATGAAGCTCCGCACCCATCCTACCACGGCCAGGCGTTCGCCGCCGGTGACCTCCGAGACCCGGTGCAAGGTGGTCGCCGGATAGAGCACCACGCTGCCGGCCGGCAGCTTGATCTCGGTGTCGCCGTCGTTGCCTTCCACCACAAGAGCGCCACCGTCGTAGCTCGTGGGATCGGTCAGGAAGAGGGTGAAGGACAGGTCGGTGCGCAGGCCGCCCATGAGAGCGTCGTCGACGTGGGTGCCATAGGCCATGCCGGGTCGGTAGCGCGACACCAGCAACTTGACGAAGCTCTTGGGCATGGCGGCCGCCTTGAACACTGGATTATCGCGGAGCCGGACCTCGACGAAGTCGCCGACCGCCCGGGCCGCGTGTCCCTCCGCCTGTTCGTTGTGTTTGACCTCGCGGGCATGCCATCCGGCGGATTTGCGGCCATCTCCGAAGGCTGGTTGATCGCTGGCAATCTTGTCGCGCAGGGCCTGCACTTCGGCGGCCTGCAGCACGTCGCTGATCTGGAGAAACATGGCAACTCCTGGCCCATTCGTGGGGGTCTCTTAAATCCGATTGTTTTGGTCGGCTATTGTTCGGGGTTTCATCGCATGCTATGTCGTTCAACACAACAGCCAAGGGCGATATCCGAACATGACCAAGATCATGAAGTTTTGGACTGGCCTCGGTGTGGCGGCTCTGTCGGGAGCGGTCGCGGCGGGTGCGGCCAGCGTCGACCAGGAAGCCAAGGGAGTTCATTCCAAGGCCTCTGGTTATCTCCTGGTGGCGGACGCCGGCGAAGGCGGTGAGGCCGGCTCCGGCGGCGAGGGTGGCGAGGCGGGGTCTGGCGAGGAAACCTCCTCCCGGGTCGATTACCTCACCGATCTCGGATTGCTCGAAGGTCATATGCGGGTGGGCGTGGCGCTGGCGGCGGCCGGCAACAGGGAGGCGGCCCTTGCCCACATGAAACATCCGGGCGACGAACTCTACGATGATCTCAAGGGTCATTTTGAAGAACTGGGCGTCCCGGGTCTTGCTGATGAGCTTGCCGCGATAGCTAGGTCCGTGGAGGCCAGCGCCGCGCCAGCCGAAACCGAGTCCGCGATGCAGGCCCTCGCGGTCGCCATCGCGGCTTGCCGGAAGACGCCGATGACCTCGGCCGAGACCGGTGAAGCCATTGCCGGCCTCATGCGCTTCGCCGCCGATGAATATGGCGACGGCGTCAAGGACGGGAAGGTCGTCGAGGCCCACGAGTACCAGGACGCCTGGGGTTTCATGCAGACGGCCAAGGCCTATCTTGCAGGCGTGCCGGAAGACGAGCGAAAGGAACATGCGGAGGCCTTTGGCGAGATCGCGGCCGAGTTGGCAAAGCTTGATGCCGCCTGGCCCGATCTGTCAGGTGCTGCGCCCATCGCCGTCGATCCCTCACTCCTTTTGCTGGCCGCATCGCGCATTGAATTGGCGGCGTCCGAGATTCGGTAAACGGTGGGGCCGTGCGGCGTGTTTGGCCGTACCGGTCCCTACTCCTGCTCGGCAACCTGTACATGCCCTCGCCATCATCTTGCCGCCACAGACTTGACCTAAGTTCAAGCCGAATCATAAGAGGTTTGGCCATGTCACTGACAAGGCGGGAGTTTCTGGCTTCGGGCGTGGTCATGGCCTGGTGCGGTCAGTTCTCGGTCGTCGAAGCCGAGGAGGGCGTGATCGAGATGCGGGCCCGCAAGGTGCAGCTCGGGCTCATGGAAGGTGGTGCCGGCGCCGCAGAAGGCTTCCTGTTCGGCGATGGTCCGGCACCGGCCGTCGTTCGAGCCCGCCAGGGCGAACCGCTGGCCCTGCGTTTCGTGAATGAACTCGATGCGGAGATCTGGCTCCATTTCTTCGGCGTTCGCGGGCCGTCCGACCTGATGACCATCAACGTGCCGCCCGGCGCCGACCATGCTGTCGATTGCCGGTTCACCCCGCCCGATGCCGGCACCTTCTGGATCGGGCCGGTATCGGACGTCTCGCGCCTTCGCGACATGGGGCTTTATGCCATGCTGGTCGTGGCAGAGGCTTCGGCCATGCCCGAACTCGCAGATCTTCCGCTGGTTATGGATGACTGGAAATTGACGGACGCAGGCGCCATCACCAATGGCTTTGGCGATGTGGAAGCGATGGTGGGCGAGGGCCGCCTTGGAAACTGGTTCACGGTCAACAACGGGTTTCGTCCGCAAATGCCGCTATTGGCGGGAGTCTTCACCAGGCTGCGGCTGCTGAACGCTGCCAATGTGCGCAGCATGGGTGTGCTGTTCAAGGGCCATGATCCTCTGCTCCTGGCGCGCGACGGCCAGCCGGTCAAGCCTCGTCCGCTGGGCAGCAAGGCCCTTTTGCTGGCGCCGGGACAGCGGGCGGATCTGCTCGTCGGCCCGGAAAGCGGAGACATCGTCGTTGCCCTCGACCTGTTCGAGGATGTGGTGGAGATTGCCTATCTCAATCGTGGTGGCCAGTCCGTTGTGGCAACGATCGCCGACAATTTCGCCCTGCCGGACAATCCGGTGCCGCGGCCGCAATTCACGGCGGACGCCCGCACGGTCGCCCTCGTCATCGAAGGCGGCATCAAGGGCGGCCTTCAATCGGCGATCTTCGCCGGCCGGGTCATGGATCTGCGCACCTTGCTCGAGCATGGCAAGGGCTGGGCTCTCAATGGCGTTGCCGGACCGGCCGCGGAGCCTTTGTTCACCGCCACGCGCGGCGAGACGGTGGTTCTGACCGTGGAAAACCGCACGGCATTTACCCAGGCGCTGCACATTCACGGCCATGCCTGGCAGCTCCCGGCGGGGGAGGGTGAAGATCCGGCAGTGAGCGATGCCGCGGTGATTGGTCCCGGGCAGAGCCGCAAGCTCGCCTTCGTCGCCGACAACCCCGGCACATGGGCCATCCACAGCCTCCATGCCGAGCGCTGTGATGGCGGAATGATCGGCGCCTTCGTCGTGCAGGATGCGCAGCTTTAGCGGTTGTTAAGTTTTCGGGTGCCTACTTGCCGGAGACTCTGACCGGGGGTGCTGGCATGCATATGGAGCTTCTTGGGTTTGCGTTCGGTGTGATCATGGTGGGGGCCGTGGGCCTGATCCTCATCAATCGCGAGCGCTGGCGGGCGATCAGTTCGGTCTACGGGCGGGACAGTTCGCGCAAGCCCCGGCATGGAAATGCCTTGATTTGGCCAAGCCACTGATCTACGCCGGCTCTCCAAAGGCGCAATGTAGGGCGGACTGGTCGGTGACCGTCTGGCCGAGATCTCGCGCAGCAGTTTGACATGGGCATTGGCGCCGCGGCCGTCCGGGTTGGAGGTTGCCAGGCTCAAGACCTTCGGTGGGGAGTTATCGGCCTTGAGCGATGAATCGCTGTTTCGAGAGGTGGACGAGGAAGTCCGCCAAGAGCAGTTCCAGAAATTATGGAAGCAATACGGAAACGTGTTCATTGCCCTCTGCCTTCTGGTGGTGGTGGGTGTAGCCGGATTCAAGGGCTGGCAATACTGGCAGGTGAAGCAGTCGCAGTCGGCGGGTGATGCCTTTTTCAAGGCCGTCGCGTTGGCGGCTGGAACCGACGCCGACAAGGCGGAAGCGCTCCAGCAGTTCACAAGCATCGATCATACGGGGTTCAGCCAGCTTGCGCGCATGCGTGAGGCGGCGCTGCTGGCCGCGCAGGGCAAGCTCGTCGAGGCGGTCTCGGCCTATGATGCTGTCGCCGCCAACGCCTCGACGTCCCAGCCCTTGCGTGACCTGGCGCGGATTCGCGCGGCCTATGCGTTGGTGGACAGTGCCAAGCCCGACGCCATTGCCGCCCGCGTCAAGGATTTCGACACGCTCGACAATCCCTGGCGCCACATGGCGCGGGAAATCCTGTTGCTTTCGGCCTGGCGAGCCCAGGACTATGCGGCGGCCGATGCGCAGGTGAAGGCCATCATGGCCGATGCCGAAACGCCGCAAGGGGTGCGCCAGCGGGCTTTGACCTTCGGCGATCTCCTGGTTCCACTGGTGGGCAAATAGATGGTCAGGGCCGTGCGCCGTCTCATGCTGCTTTCGGCGGTGGGAGCCATCCTGAGCGGATGTGGCGCTTTCGACAAGTTTACAGGGCAGGTCGACGATACCGTGCTGCCAGGCCAGCGCGAGGATGCGGTCCCCGGACGGTCGCAATTCCCGGACAAGGCCGAAGGCCCTGTCACTCAGGGATCTGACACAAGCGCCGAGCCCGAGCAGGCGCCGTCCAGCCCCTGTGCTGCGGATGATCCCGCTTGCCAGCCGTCTTCGGATGGTGTTTTCAGCGATCCGCAATGACGCTGACGGTTGCCATCCTCGGGCGTCCCAATGTCGGGAAATCGACGCTGTTCAACCGTCTCGTGGGCCGCAAGATCGCGCTGGTCGATGACCAGCCGGGGGTGACCCGCGACCGGCGCGAAGGGGAAGCCCGCATCGGCGATTTGAAGTTCCGCGTCTTCGACACAGCCGGCCTCGACGAAGCCCGGAAGGACAGCCTCGAGGCGCGAATGAGCGCCCAGGCCGAAACGGCCATCGCCGATGCTGATGTCGTGCTCTTCGTGATCGACGCCCGCACCGGCGTCACGCCGATGGACCGGCAGTTCGCCGAGCGCATCCGGAAGCGCGGCAAGCCCGTCGTCCTTGTGGCCAACAAGTCCGAGGGCAGGGCTGCCGATGCCGGCCTGATGGAGTCCTTCGAACTGGGATTCGGCGAGCCACTGGCGGTCAGCGCCGAACATGGTGAAGGACTTGAACAGATCTATGACGCACTTCATCCGTATGCGGATCAAATAGCCGAGGAGGAAGGCGAGGATCACGGCGATGGGCCACTGCGGCTGGCGATCATCGGTCAGCCCAATGCCGGCAAGTCGACTCTGGTCAATGCGCTGCTCGGCGAGGACCGCATGCTGACCGGCCCTGAGGCCGGCATCACCCGCGATGCGATCTCGACCGACTTCACTTGGCAGGGCCAGGAGATCCGCCTGTGGGATACGGCCGGCATCCGGCGCAAGGCGAAGGTCACCGGCAAGATCGAGAAGCTGGCGGTTGCCGATGCGCTGCGCGCCATCCGGTTTGCCGAGTGCGTGGTGGTGCTGATCGATGCCTCGATGCCGATCGAGAGCCAGGATCTGACACTCAGCAATCTGGTCGCCCAGGAGGGCCGCGCCGTGGTGCTGGCTCTCAGCAAGTGGGACATCGTCGAAGACAAGCAGAAGACCCTGAAGGAAGTCGAAAGCAAGCTCGAGGATGTGTTGCCCGAGATTCGCGGCGTTCCGGTCGTGACCATCTCAGCCCGGCAGGAGCGTGGGCTCGACAAGCTCCTCAAGGCGGTGATGGGGGCGATGGAGAAATGGAACCGTCGCATGCCCACCTCCCAGGTCAATCGTTGGCTGGAGGCCGCGCTTGAAAGAAATCCGCCGCCGGCGCCGTCGGGCCGGCGCATCAAGATCCGCTATGCCACCCAGGTCAGTGCCCGGCCCCCGACCTTCGCGATCTTCGGCAACCAACTGTCCAAGCTGCCGGCGAGCTATACCCGCTACCTGATGAACGGGCTCCGGCAGGATTTCGATCTGTGGGGTGTTCCCATCCGCTTCAGCCTGCGCGGTGGCAGGAACCCATACGACAAGGGGCGCTGATCAGAACGACATCGTGACACGGCCCAGGTGCTTGAAGTGCGCTTCGAGCCGGTCGCCGAGGGCAGCGGAAAAGAACTCGGTGATGACACCGGTCGAGATGATGTCGCCTTCCTTCAACCCCATGTCCTTGTCGTTGAGGTGATTGGCGAGCCAGGTGAGCGCCATGTCGCCGCCACCCAGGGCATTGGCCCCGATGCCGCCTTCCATCGCCTTGCCGCTCCAGGTCACGCCGGCCGCCAGCGTTGCGTAGGCCTCGCGGGGCAATGGCTTGCAGGCTTGGCCAAGCACCATCGAATCGTTCAATCCGCCGTCGACCACGAACCAGCCAACCGGATCGGCGAAGCCATTGGGCGTTCGCGGATTGACGATCTCGATGGCGGCATGGACCGATGCCACGGCGGCCAGAACCTCGTCCACCGTATAGGGCGCGCCGCGCGGCGGCAGGCTGCGAGCCATGGTGAAGGCCACTTCGGGCTCCACCACCCGCTTGTTGGCGGCGATGGTCGGTACGTGGTCGCCTGATCTGTACAGGCGGTTGGAGAACATGGTGCCGGGGAAGGGGCCTGGCGCGTTCAGCGCCTTCTGGGCACGTAGGCTGGTGCAGCCGATCTTCCAGCCGATCTGCTCCCAGCCGAGGGCCGCGGTGACGGCGCATTGCAGCTTGAAGGCGCGATTGATGCCGGGTGGTTCCGGTTCGGGCAGGGCCGAGAGCGGCGTCTGGCTGCGGCGGGCTTCGGCAAAGGCAGAGACGATATCACGTTCGGTCATGCAACTCCTCCGGGGGGAACTCCTCAGGGGTCAGGATTGCCTGAACAATCCGTCGGCGGCGTATTTCCACACGGTCCCATTGTCGGTGAAGCCCGCTTCGCACATGGGTACGATCTGGGTGGCCACCTCTTCCGGCGTCGGGAGGGTTTCGGGGTCTTCGCCAGGCATGGCGGTAGCCCGCATCTTGGTGCGGGTGGGGCCGGGGCTGAAACAGTTGACCCTGACCGAGGTGGTCGCGGTTTCGGCGGCATAGGTCTTGGCCATGGCCTCCAGTGCGGCCTTGGAGATCGAATAGGGGCCCCAATAGGCCCAGCATTTCTGTGCAAGACCCGATGTGACCAGCACGACGCGGCCAGCATCAGAAGCCCTGAGCAAGGGATCGAGCGAGCGGATCAGCCGATAATTGGCCGTGACATTCACGGCCATCACATCATCCCACATCTTGGGATCGACATGGGAGAGCGGGGTCAGCTTGCCGAGGATTCCGGCGTTGCCGACCAGGATGTCCAGCTTCTTCCAGCGTTCGTAGATCGCAGCACCCAGCCGGTCGAGAGCGTCGAAGTCCTTGATGTCGGCGGGCACCAGGGTGGCACTGCCGCCCACCGCCTTGATCTCGTCGTCCAATTCCTCGAGGCCGCCCTGGGTACGGGCGAGGGCAACGATATGTGCGCCCTCACTGGCAAGGGCCACGGCGGCGGCCCGGCCCAGTCCGCGAGAAGCGCCTGTGACGACGGCGAGCCGGCCTTGAAGTCGTCCCGACATGGTTCAGCCTGCCTCCGCCAGCAGCGACAACTGCTTCTTGCCGCGCTCTCCGGTCAGATCGGTCAGCGGTGTCGGATAGTCGCCGGTGAAGCAGTGGTCGGTGAACTGCGGCCGGCTCTTGTCGCGGCCGGGCAGGCCGGTGGCCCGGTAGATACCGTCGACCGACAGGAAGGCGAGGGAAGTGACGCCGATATAGTCGCGCATCTGCTCCAGCGTGTGGGTCGCTGCGAGCAGCGATTTCTGCTCCGGCGTGTCGATGCCATAGAAATCCGGATGGGCGATGGGGGGCGAGGAAATGCGCATATGCACTTCCTTCGCGCCGGCCTCATACATCATGCGCACAATCTTGATCGAGGTGGTGCCACGCACGATCGAATCGTCGAGCAGCACCACTCGCTTGCCCTGCACCACCGCCCGGTTGGCATTGTGCTTGAGCTTCACGCCGAGGGAGCGGATTGTCTGGGTCGGCTCGATGAAGGTACGGCCCACATAGTGGTTGCGGATGATNNGATGCCGAGTTCGAAGGGAATGCCAGTGGCCTGGGAAAAGCCTAGGGCGGCAGGCACGCCGGAGTCCGGAATGGGGACGATCACGTCGGCATCGACCGGCGATTCGGCAGCCAGTTCCCGGCCCATAGCCTTGCGGACTTCATAGACCGAACGGCCGTTGAGCACCGAGTCGGGCCTGGAAAAATAGATATATTCAAAGATGCAGGGTCTGGCCGGCTGCCTGGGGAAGGGACGAAGCGACTCGATTCCGTCGTCGGAAATCACCACCACTTCGCCGTTCTCGACTTCGCGGACGAACCTGGCGCCGATGATGTCGAGCGCGCAGGTTTCGGAGCAGAGAATATAGGCGCCGTTCAGTTCGCCCAGAATCAGTGGGCGGATGCCGAGTGGGTCGCGCGCACCGATCAGCTTCTTGTTGGTCAGCGCCACAAGGGCATAGGCGCCTTCAAGGGCGCGCAGCCCGTCGATGAAGCGGTCGATGATCTTGGACTTCTGCGAGCGCGCGACGAGATGCAGGATCGCCTCAGTGTCGGAAGTCGACTGGCAGATGGCGCCCTGGGCGATCAACTGCCGCCTGAGGGTCAGGCCATTGGTGATGTTGCCGTTGTGAGCCACTGCCAGGCCGCCGGCCGCCAGTTCGGCGAAGAGCGGCTGCACATTGCGCAGGATGGTCTCGCCGGTGGTCGAATAGCGCACATGGCCGAGCGAGGCGCGGCCGCGCAGGCGGTCGATGATCTTGCTGTTGGTGAAGTGATCGCCGACCAGGCCGAGGCGCCGCTCGACCTGAAAGCGGGCCCCGTCGAAGGAGACGATCCCGGCCGCTTCCTGTCCACGGTGCTGCAGCGCATGGAGGCCGAGAGCGGTCAGGGTTGCCGCATCATCATGGCCATAAATGCCAAATACGCCGCATTCCTCGTGCAGCCGATCGGCCTCGAGGTCGAGTTCATAACCCTCGATCATTGGTTGACGCTCTGCCCGAATGTTGGTTGCTGGTTTCCGCCGGTGCCTTCGATGAGATTGTCGAGGCCTTGTGTTTCGTTGTTCTTGTAGCCGGGTTCAGGCGGCGTGTCGGCCGGTGCCTCGCCGGTCTGGCCCGGGTTCTTGAGAAGCGCGGTGTTGGACAGGGTTTCGGCGATATCGGGAGGCATCAGCGCCAGCAGGGCTTCGCCTGTGGACTTGATCACTGGCAGGCTGGCGGCGGTGCGCACCCAGGGCTCCTGCTTGTCGAATGGCAAGAGCCAGCCATAGAAGAGATAGGCAATCGCGACGAAGACAAAGCCGCGGGCGAGGCCGAAGAGGAAGCCCATGGTGCGGTCGAAGGCTCCGGCGGAGGAGTCCACTACGTAGTCCGATATCTTGACGCTGATCACCGAAACGATGATGAGCACCAGTATGAAGACGGCCGCCCCCAGTCCGATCTTGGCAAAGATCTCCTTGTCGAGGTAAGGAATGTTTTCCGACGTCCAGGTGATGAGCTTGGGCTGCTTCAGGGCAAAATAGGTGGCCACTGCCGCAAGGCCCCAGGCCACGAGCGACAGCACCTCGCGGGTAAACCCCCGCATCAGCGCCAGGAGCCCGGAGATCACCATGATGCCAAGAAGGATGAAATCGAAAAGCGTCAATGACATGCGTGTTCCTGTTGGCGCCGCGCCATTAGGTTGAAGCCCACCTTATAGAAAGCTTTTCGACTTCATTCTAGGCGATTCTCCGCTGTCCTTTCGCCTGGGCGGCCGACCACGCGACAAGGTCCATGATCGTTTCCATCGGCTTTACCGCCAGGCCCTTGAGAGCCTGCTGTTCGGCCACGGCCGCGATCACCGCTTCCTTCAAGCCCAGCTTTTGGGCTTCCTTGAGGCGGGCTTCGGTCTGGCCCACGGGGCGGATGGCACCCGACAGCGCAATCTCGCCGAAAACAGCGGTTCCGGGCGGGATCACCGTGCCGGTCAGGGACGAGAGCAGGGCGGCCGCCACGGCGAGATCGGCGGCGGGCTCACGCACCTTGAGGCCGCCGGCGACATTGAGATAGACGTCGTTCTGGCCAATCTGCACGCCGGCCCGGGTCTCGAGCACGGCCAGGATCATGGCCAGGCGGTTGCTGTCCCAGCCGACGGTGGTGCGCCGGGGCGTGCCGAGCGGCGACGGCGAGACCAGGGCCTGGACCTCGATCAGCAGCGGCCTGGTCCCCTCCATTCCGGCGAATACGGCCGTGCCTGGCGTCGGGCGCTCGTTGGAGCCCATGAACAGCCGGGACGGGTTGGTCACCTCGGCCAGTCCGCCATCGGACATTTCGAAGACGCCGATCTCGTCGGTGGGGCCGAAGCGGTTTTTGACGGCGCGGAGAATGCGGAACTGATGGCCCCGGTCGCCCTCGAAATAGAGCACCGCGTCGACCATGTGCTCGACCACCTTGGGACCGGCGATCTGGCCATCCTTGGTGACATGTCCGACCAGCAGCATGGCGGTGCCCTTCTGCTTGGCGAAGCGGATGAGTGCCTCCGAACCGGCTTTCAACTGCGACACGGTACCGGGGGCGGCTTCGATGACCGGCGACCACAGGGTCTGGATCGAATCGATGACGGCGATCGACGGCGGCTGGCCTTCGCCCAATGTCGCAATGATGTCGGAGACATTGGTCTCGGTAGCGAGCAGCACCGGGGCATCATCGAGGCCGAGCCGCTGGGCACGCAGGCGCACCTGGGCGATCGCTTCCTCTCCTGAAACATAGACCACCCGTTCACCCTTGCGGGCGAGGGCGGCCAAGGCCTGCAGGAGCAGCGTGGACTTGCCGATGCCGGGATCACCGCCGATCAGCACGCCGGAGCCCGGAACGAATCCGCCGCCGGCAACGCGGTCGAGTTCGCCGATCCCGCTGACAATGCGGGGTGGGGCGGGGGATTCGCCTTTCAAACCCACCAACCGGGTCGGCCGGCCTTTCGGCAGGCTTGCGCCCTTGGCGCCCG
Organism: Alphaproteobacteria bacterium; assembly: GCA_020441605.1. The sequence continues at coordinate 524 of JAGRLX010000148.1, read as the reverse complement.
ATACCGGCGCCGCGGCGGCCTCCTCGATGATCGAATTCCATTCGCCGCAATTGTCGCAGCGTCCGGACCACTTGGAGGAGACCGCGCCGCAGGATTGGCAGACGAAATGCGATGATTTGGCCATACCCCATCTAGAATGGAACATAAATGGAACGCAAGCGCAGATTTGATCCCGGTCAATATGGAAATGTGGCTGGAGCCCAATACATAGCGATTGCTGGGGGATGAATTTGAATGGAGGTTATGATGACCAAGCAATTCCTGCCCGATCTCTTTGGGCGTTCATCTGGCGCTGACATGTTTTCCAGCTTGCAGCGTGAGATCGACCGGGTGTTTTCTGATTTCAACCGCGGCATGCCGGCGCTCGCCGAATTCCGGAAAGGTGCCATGGCGCCCAAGGTCAATGTCTCGGAAAGCGATACCGCAATCGAGGTCACAGCCGAAATTCCTGGCGTTGACGCAAAGGACATCGACGTGCAGCTCAAGGACGGCGTTCTCACCATCAAGGGTGAGAAGAAGGAAGA
>JAGRLX010000147.1 GCA_020441605.1 Alphaproteobacteria bacterium | reverse complement strand
ATGCTTGAGCTTGGGCAGCTGGATATAGCGGAACACCGCCCAGGGCCTGGCGCCGTCAATCTTGGCGGCCTGGTAATAGGCATCGGGAATGGACACGAGGCCGGCGTAGCACAGCAGCACCACCAGCGACGTCCAATGCCAGACATCCATCAGCACCGTGGTGAACCAGGCGGCCATGGGCTGGCGGGTGTAGTTGTAGGGTATGCCCAGGGCATTGATCGCCTTGCCGAGAAGGCCGATGTCGGGAAGGGCCATGATGTTCCACATGGAGCCGACCACGTTCCACGGCACCAGCAACGGCAACGCCATCAACACCAGGCAGACCGACACCCACGGGCCCTTGCGCGGCATGCACAGGGCGATGCCGAGGCCCAGCGGGATCTGAATGATCAGCACCGCCGCAGTGAAGATGATCTGCCGTTTCAGCGAGGCGTGAAACTGGTCGTCGTGGAGAATCTGCTGGAACCAGGTGGACCCGGACCAGAAGAACACGTTGTTTCCGAAGGTCTCCTGGATCGAGTAGTTGACCACTGTCATCAGCGGAATGAGTGCGTTGAAAGCGACCAGGATGAAGACGGGAAGAACCAGGAACCAGGCCCGGTTGTTGACAGTCTTGTTCATGCGCGGCCTCCGGCGATCCAACCGTCCTCATAGATCTGGGTATGGGCGGGATCGAAGGCCAGATGCGTCTTGCCACCGGGGATCTGATGGCCTTCTGGCACCAGAAGCTTGATGGTGCTGCCGTGGCTGCGGGCTTCGACGATGTGGTAGCGGCCGGCGTCCGACACCTTCACAACATCGGCCGCAATACCCTTGTCAGCCAGAGTGACGAACTCCGGCCGGACGCCAATTTCCAACCGTTTGCCGCCTCGCGCCGCGCCGGTGTTGCCGGCTTCGACCAGATGACTGGCGAAGAAGGCCTTGCCCCCTTTCACCTCGCAGGGAAGCACGTTCATGCCGGGCGAGCCTATGAAATGGCCGACGAAGGTATGCTGCGGCCTTTCGAAGAGATCGACCGGAGTTCCCGCCTGTACCACCTCGCCATTGTTCATCACCACCACCTGATCGGCGAAGGTCAGCGCCTCGGTCTGATCGTGGGTCACATAGATCATGGTGCGGCGGATGCGCTGGTGCAGCTCCTTGAGCTTCGAGCGCAACTGCCACTTGAGGTGCGGATCGATGACGGTGAGCGGCTCGTCGAACATGATGACATTGACATCCGACCTGACCAGACCGCGGCCCAGCGAGATCTTCTGCTTGCCGTCGGCGGTGAGGCCGGAGGCACGGTTCTTCAGGGTCTGGGTCAGATCCAGCATCTCGCCGATCTCGCGCACACGCCGGTCGACCTCGGGCTCGGACACCCCGCGATTGCGCAACGGGAAGGCCAGATTGTCATAGACGGTCATGGTGTCGTAAATCACCGGAAACTGGAAGACCTGGGCGATGTTGCGCTTTTCCGGGGTGAGCCGCGAGACGTCCGCGCCGTCGAAAAGGATCTGCCCCTCGGTCGGCACCAGGAGGCCGGAGATCAGGTTGAGCAAGGTGGTCTTGCCGCAGCCCGATGGCCCCAGAAGCGCGTAGGCGCCGCCATCCTCCCAATCGAGCGACAGGCGCTTCAGGGCGAAATCTTCGTCCGATCCCGGATTGGGGTAATAGCTGTGACGGAGGTTCTGGAGGGTGATCTTGGCCATCAGGTGATCAACTCCCCATCGGGCCTGAAGAACAGGGCCTGGTCAATATCGGCATGAAGTTCAGCCACCGCGCCCACTTCGAACGGATGGATGCCATGGGACTGGCTGACCCAGGTCGTGCCGTTGACATCCATGTGGATGACGCTCTCGGACCCGGACAACTCGGTGACCAGGACCCGTCCCTTGAAGGCGCCGGTCGTGGGCGACTGAGCCCCCGGTGTGACATGGTGGGGCCTGATGCCGATGGTGTAAACGCCGTCGGGAATCATTTCTCCGACCTTGCCGGCGGGCCATGCGATGTTGTCGAAGATGGTGATGGTCTTGCCCGACTTCCTGACCATCGCAACATTCATGGGCGGGTCGGAGAAGACTTCGGCGGTGCGCAGGTCCCGCGGCCGGCGGTACATGTCCGAGGTCGGCCCGAACTGGGTGATGCGACCTTCGTGGAGGGTGGCTGTATGGCCGCCGAACAAGAGGGCCTCGGTCGGCTCGGTCGTGGCGTAGACCACGATTGCGTTACGGTCGGCAAAGATTTTCGGCAGCTCGTCGCGCAGTTCCTCGCGCAGCTTGTAGTCGAGGTTGGCGAGCGGTTCGTCGAGAAGGATGAGATCGGAATCCTTGACGATGGCCCGGGCGATCGCGGTGCGCTGCTGCTGCCCGCCCGAGAGCTCCGAGGGACGGCGCCGCAACATGGGCGTCAGACGCAGAAGTTCGGCCGCTCTGTTCACGCGGCGGTCGATCTCAGCTGCGTCCATCCTGGCCACGCGCAAGGGCGAGGCGATGTTATCGTAGACATTGAAATTCGGGTAGTTGATGAACTGCTGGTAGACCATCGAGACGTTGCGCTTCTGGACGGCAACGCCGGTGACGTCCTTGCCGTCGAAGCGAAGGGTGCCCGCTGTCGGCGGCATGATCCCCGCCATCAGCTGCATCAGCGTCGTCTTGCCGGCCAGCGTCGTGCCGAGAAGGATGTTGAAGCTGCCCCGGTGAAGCGTCAGGTCGGTCGGGTGGATGTGCACCTCGGCACCGGCCCGCTTCATCACCCCCTGGAGTTCAAGTGCCATTTCGGACGCTTTCGCCTCTGCTGCCGGCGCCGTCGGGCAGTGCGCCGCGCCGCATGTGACTGGGGTCGGGGGCAGACAAGGACCGGGGCGCGTACGCGTCCCGGCCCGATAATGCCTTTGGGTACAGCCTACCCTGTTCGGGTCAGTTGGCAGCCCACTGCTTGATCAGCTCATCGTAGCTGATCGTCTGGCCCTGCGGCTTCTCGTTCTCGAGCTTGGCCTTGGCGCCGCCCTTGCCGAGCCA
>JAGRLX010000146.1:2717-3627 GCA_020441605.1 Alphaproteobacteria bacterium | reverse complement strand
CTGGAACCCGGCATGGTGATCTCGATGGAGCCGATGCTGACCATCCCGCAGGGCCAGCCCGGGGCGGGGGGCTATCGCGAGCACGACATCTTCGTCATCACCGAGGACGGAAACGAGGATATCACGCACTATCCCTATGGCCCCGGCTTCAACGTCGTGGGGTGAATTGCGACAATGTTTTGACAGGGGGAGGGTAGCTGCTAGGTATTGAACGGAAACAGAATCCGGACGCTGCCATGCCGATACCCTCTCTTCGTGCCCTGTTGATCGTGCCTGCGCTTGGCCTGCTTGCCGCCTGCAGCACGCCCAAGGAAGAGGAGGTGCCCGATCTTGGCCCCTATGTCGCCGTCGAGGACGGCGACATCACCGTGCCGCCGGTTGACCCGGAATACCTGACGCCGCCGAACCGGCGCGAAACGGTGGCTTATAACGGCGAGGAAGATCCCGGCACCATCGTCGTCGATCCCTATGCCAAGTTCCTCTATTATGTCGAAGAGGCCGGCCAGGCGACCCGTTATCCCATCGCCGTGGGGCGCGAAGGCAAGGGCTTCAAGGGTCGGGCCACGATCAAGCGCAAGGAAGAATGGCCGGGCTGGACGCCGACCGCCAACATGCTGCGGGTCGAACCCGAGGTCTATGGCCCCTTCAAGCGCGGCATTCCCGGCGGCGTGGCCAGCCCGCTGGGCGCGCGGGCGATGTATCTTTACCGCGGCGGCAAGGACACCCATTTCCGCATCCACGGCACCAATGACATGCGGTCGATCGGCAACGCCAATACCGCCGGCTGTATCCGCCTGTTCAATCAGGATGTGATCGACCTCTACAACCGCACGCCGATGGGCGCCGATGTGGTGGTGCGCTCTTACGACGAATCGGTGGCACTGGAGGGCGAGGAGATGGCCAACCGTGG
>JAGRLX010000146.1:830-2630 GCA_020441605.1 Alphaproteobacteria bacterium | reverse complement strand
CCGGCACCCGCCTTACAGGCGGATAACGTAGTCTTTCCGCGTTGTCTCGATCACTTCCCAGGTGCCGGCAAAGCCCGGGCGCAGCATGAAGCTGTCGCCGGCGCCGACGTGATGGGCAACGCCATCGGCGCCGGTGATGACGGAATGGCCGGAGAGGATGCGGCAGTATTCCCATTCGTCGTAACTGATCCGCCACTTGCCGGGCGTCGCCTGCCAGATGCCGCAGTAAAGCCCGTCGCGCTCTTCGAGGTTCCAGGTGGTGAAGACGGGATCGCCCGCCAGCACCTTTTCGGGGGCGGGGCGCTCGGTTTCGCCGGGTCCTTTCGGTGCGACGGGTTCGAAGGGGGCAGACATGGGGGTCTCCGGGGCAGATGCGTGCCGATCCTGGCCCGGAGACGCGGGGGAATGCAAGCGCCTGCCCAGGGCGCGCTGCCGGTGCTGCTTGTTCCGGCAGGTAGCCATTTGGCCGGTGACGTCCGGGCAGAGGACGCCCCGCATCGCCGCTCCCGGCCCTTCGCCGGAATGATCGGGGCCCTTCGAGAAAAACCCGGCCACCAGCTCCGCGTCGCATTCCGGCGGAAAAAGGTCCGCCACCGGGCCGTCAAACAGCCCCTAGGTCATTATCTGTCTTGCCTGGTCCGTATCTGCCCGACTGTCCCGCGCCGCTTCATGGGTCAATCGGGCGCAAAAAAGGCGCCTTGCGGAAGGCGCCTTTCCAATTTTCCCCGGTCTGGTGGGTTGCCGCCGATCAGCTTTTGCGGCGCCGCAGCAGGGCGCCAAGGCCGAGGGCAGTGGCCAGCAGCGGCAGGCCTGCCGGCAGCGGAACCGGCTCGGGGCCGGGCACGTCGCCATCGTCCTTGTTGCAGTCGGCTTTGATCACGCCCTGGATAGCAACACATTCAAAGACCAGGCTCTCGAGCCGCAGCTGATCGCTGTTCGCCTGTCCATTCTGCTTCGACACAGCCGACAGAGGGTTCTGCGGATGGCCGGCAATCCCGACCGCGAACATGGAAACGCCGGCATAGTCCGGAGCACCCAGGGTGAATGTGTCATTCTGCGGGCCAGCGCCGGTAGCGCGGGTCTCGACCAGCGTCAGCGGAAAGGACGTGCTCAGCGACGTCATGAGATCGACATCATCGCCGCCGTTGTCGTTCTGGTTGAACTTGACCTTGCCGATCGTCACAGCGCTCGAGAAGCTGAAGACAACGACCTCGGGGCCGCCATTCGCGGGAATGGCATCGAGCATCCCGTTCTTGCAGGGTTTGGTGTTCAGATCGTCACAGACGCCAAGGCCCTGATTGTTCAGGTCCAGGTCGGCCTGGTCAAACGGGGTCACCGATCCGCCGATCTGGGCGGGCCGGGTGTAGCTGTACCCCTTTACCGTAACGGTGATCGACCCAACGTTGAACGACCACTCGCTCAACTGTTGGGGAGGCGTCGTCGCGAAGCCCACCGTGGCTGCCGATGCGCCCATCGGAAGCATCACGCCGGCAATGGCTGCCGCCAGAAGAGAACCAAGTTTCATAGTCAACCCCATAGGCATGGCACCGCCCACCCCGGGGGCACCTTTGATCGCCACATGCAAATTTTAGCATGTTGCCTTGGAGTCTTCGATTCGATTCGGCAGAATTGCGCAGATTGTGGAAAAATTTTCCCCACCGATAGCGTCAGCATAGCGACCACGACGTGATGATCTGCGCGCAAACACAACTTCTGGTGGATACTTGCTGCGTTCGATGGGCCAGGGGGATGGCATCGGGTCTGGGCAGCAGCAGCACATGATTCGAGCCCTGGCACCGT
>JAGRLX010000146.1:318-769 GCA_020441605.1 Alphaproteobacteria bacterium | reverse complement strand
CCCCTCGGGGATGTAAACAGACATAACATTGCCCATATCGGTTTCGGGATTTCGTTCGACAGGAGAGCATTACGATGGCCGACTTGAACGCTTTGGTGAAGGAATCGCAGGCGAAGGTGGCCAAGAGCCAGTCCGAGATCCAGGCGATGACCAGCCGGATCGAAGCGGCCCGCGCCAAGATTGCGGCGGGCGAATCCGATATCGACATCGAGAACGCGACGCTCGATGACGTGCACAAGCATACCGACGTGATGAACGCGAATATCGCCGAGCTCATCATGGGTCTGGACGATGTGACCAGCGCCTTCTCGAAGGACTTCGACGAGATGCGCAACAAGACCGGCTGGGAAAGCTTCGTCGGCATCTTCTCGCGCGCCAAATCCGACTCGATGCGGCAGGAGCGGATGCGGATGGCCAGCATCGACGACAAGCTGCAGGATCTGATCTCGAA
>JAGRLX010000146.1:0-222 GCA_020441605.1 Alphaproteobacteria bacterium | reverse complement strand
GTGGTGGGCGAGCTGGAGTCGCTGCGGGCCGACATTCTGGCGATGGATCCGAAGATCATCGAGCTTGAGAACAAGATCAGCATGGAGCAGGACGCCGCCGCCCGCACCAAGCTGGAGACCGACCTTGCCGCTCTGAATGCGCAATATAACGAGATGGTGCAGCAGGAGCAGGTGAAGCTGGCCAAGAGCCAGACGCTCGAGCGCTATATCGAGAAGGGCAAG
>JAGRLX010000145.1 GCA_020441605.1 Alphaproteobacteria bacterium | reverse complement strand
AAGACCATCGTCTTCATCACGCATGATTTCGATGAGGCGATCCGTCTCGGGGACCGGATCGGAATCATGAAGGATGGTCGGCTGGTCCAATTGGCGACACCGGAAGTGATGGTTTCCCACCCGGCCGACGACTACGTGCGCGAGTTTACCCGCAATGCGCCGCGCGACCGGATCCTGACCATCGGCGCCATCGCGTCGTCCACGCCAGTGCCGATCAACGGCGCAAGTGTCCTGACGACGACGAAGATTGGCGATGCTGCCGCACTTGTGCTTTCGGCCAACAAGCCGCTTGCCGTCGTGGATGATCAAGGCCGTGCCGTAGGCTCCATCGATCGCGAGCGCATGATCGCAGCACTTTATCCGGAGAATGCCGGATGACGACCGCCGCAACTGTTGGCGAGGGTGCAGTCCGGCGGTTGCGGCCAGGACGGGCCAACTTGCCGTTGATGGTTGCCATTGTCATCGTGGTCACCGTTCTGGCGGCCCAAGTCCTGCCCGCGCTCGACAAGTGGCCGGGGGACTGGATCGTTCCGGTGCGTGCCTGGGTCACCGATTTCTTCGCCTGGTTTTCGGCCACGGCAAAGCCCGTCACCCGCGCCATATCCTGGCTCCTGTCGCAGCCGCTCGCGCTGGTCGAGGCGCTGCTGTTTCGCGGCGTGCCGGCGTGGAAGCTGCCGCCCCTTCCGTGGGTGGCCATCGTCGGCGCCACCGCCATCCTCGCCCATTGGCTCGGCGGCCGCCGCCTTGCGGTGTTCTGCGGGCTCTGCGCATTCTACCTTGCCATTTTCGGGCTGTGGCCAGACGCCATGCAGACGCTTGCGATCGTTCTCGTGACGGTGCCGCTGGCGGCAATCCTTGGTCTGGTGCTGGGCATCTGGGCAACCCGCAATGCTCAAGTCGAGCGGGTGCTGAATGCGATCTTCGACGTGATGCAGGCCACGCCGCACATGGCCTATCTGGGGCCGGTGGTCATCCTCTTCGGCTTCGGCCAGGTGCCAGCCATGCTGGCTACTCTCGGCTTTGCCCTGCCGCCGATGGCGCGCTGCACGATCCTCGGCATCCGCACGGTCCCGGCCGACATTCTCGAGGCTGGCCGCATGTCGGGCTGCACGCCCCGGCAATTGCTGTGGAAAGTAGAGCTTCCAGCAGCTGAAAAAACACTGTTGCTGGGACTCAACCAGGTGGTGATGCAGACACTGGCCATGGCGGTCATAGCTTCGCTGGTCGGTGCCTCGGGCCTCGGCCAGAAGCTGCTATTTTCCCTGCAGCAGTTACAGATCGGCAAGGCGGTGGAGCAGGGCGTCGCCATCACGCTCATCGCCATCGTCCTCGACCGCATGACCCAGGCCTTCATGCAGCGTCAGCCGCAGCATGGCGTTGAGGGCATTTCCCTGGTGCAGAAGCACCGGCATCTGACGGCGCTCGTCGTGCTCCTGGTGGTATCGATCGTGGCGGCGGCAGCGATCCCGGCGCTGGCCATCCTGCCCAAGGAACTGACGCTCTCCTATGGCGGGCCGATCAATGACGCGGTGCGTTGGATCTCGAAAAATCTCTTTGGCTACATCAAGCCCATTCGCGATACGATCACTATCTGGCTCCTGCTGCCGCTCCGCGATTTGTACCTGTGGCTACCATGGCCGCTGGTGATCGGCGTGCTGGCCGCCGTCGGCCACCATTTTGGCGGTTGGCGCCTGGCGCTGCTGCCGGTGGCACTATTCGGCTTTCTGTTGCTTGCCGGCTTCTGGGTACCGCTGATGTTGACCATCTACCTGGTGACCAGCGCCACCATTCTTTGCGTGATCATTGGCGTTCCCTTCGGCATCTGTGCGGCGCGCAGCCCACTGGCCGCCCGGATCATCAATGCCGCCTGCGACACGCTGCAGACCTTTCCGAGCTTCATCTATCTGATCCCGGTGATCATGTTGTTCCAGACTAGCGATGTTTCCAATGTGATCGCCATGCTGGCCTATGCCACGGTGCCGGCCATCCGGTTCACCTATCTCGGCCTGATGCGGGTGCCCGTGGCCACGGTCGAGGCGGCGACGGCCTCCGGCGCAACGCCATGGCAAAGGCTGCACAAGGTGGAGCTGCCCATCGCCTTTCCGGAAATTCTGCTCGGCATCAACCAAACGATCATGATGGCGCTGGCCATGGTGGCGATCACCGCCCTGATCGGCTCACGCGACCTTGGCCAGGAAATCTACAAGGCTCTGCCCGGTGCGGATACGGGGCGCGGCCTGCTGGCGGGCCTTGGCATCGCCTTCATCGGCATCATCGCAGACCGGCTGATTGGCGCCTGGGCCAGGCAGCGCAAACGTCAGCTCGGCATGGGATGAAGGCCGGGCCCGCCGCTTCGGCCCGTGGGGCACTGGCGGCGGCCTTGCTCCTCTGCTTTGCCTTTGGCGCGATTCATGCCTTCAGTGTGGTGCTGGAGCCGATGCAGGACCTGCTTGGCGCCAGCCGGTCGGCGGTCAGCCTGGGTTATGCGCTGGCGATCGCCAGCTTGACCTGCGGCGTGTTCGTCAGCGCAGGTGTGCGGCGGTGGTTGACGCCTGCGCGCCTGGCTATCCTGTGTGGGGTGGTGGGTGCTGGCGGGTTGCTGCTCGCGGCCGCGGGGTGGGGCGTCCTGCCTTTCGTCATGGGGTTCGGCGTGGTGTTCGGGCTTGCCAACGGCCTGGCCTACAGCCTGTCCCTGGCGATGGCCGCGGACGCGGCCGTCCTCGCTGCTGGACCCGCCATGGGTCTTGCCACGGCTGTCTATGGTCTGGGGGCCGTGGCCTTTGCCGCTATCCTTGCCCGGCTCGAAGCCGCCTGGGGCATTGGGGGTGCGCTGTGTGGACTGGCCTTCGCGGTGATCGCCGCCGGCCTCGGCGCAGGCTTGCTGCTGCGACACCAAACGTCCGGCATGCCGGTCGCCGCCAGTCCCGCTCATCTACCGCCGCCGGTGTCGCCAGCCTGGACGGCGCGGCTGTGGCTTGTCTATTTTTTTGGGGCCAGCGGCGGGCTGATGGTGATCGCCCATGCGGCGCAGATCCTTGGCCCTTCCGGTGCCGGCAGGCTTGCCCTTGGGCCGATGCTGGTCAATGCTGGCAGCATCGCCGGTGGTGTCCTGGGGGGCCTCGCCGCCGGCCGCCTGGCGCCACGGTTCAGTCTGGGCGTGCCGCTGGTGCTGGCCGGGCTTGCCATGTCGGCCTTCCTGCCCGCCGAACCGGCGGCGCTACAGCCGGCGGCGCTGTTGATCTGCGGCCTCAGCTACGGGATGATCATCGCCGCCGTGCCGGCTGTCATCCGGGATGTGGGTGGCCGCGAAGTCTTTGCGGCGGTCTTCGGCGTGGTGTTCACCGCCTGGGGTTTGGCTGGGTTGCTCGGGCCTTTGGGGGCCGGTGTCATCTACGACCACCAGGGGCATTACCGGATTGCCATTGTCCTGGCCCAGGCCATGATGGGCACCGCACTGGTTCTGAGCCTCACCCTTGGCCGGAATGGCGGACGGGCACGGGCGTGACGGTGCCGGCGCTGTCGATGAAGCAGCGTGGAAGCGGTTCGTCGCCGTCGAAGCCCGCGGCAGTGAGCGCGCGGCCGAAACCCGCGCCGGTATCGAGGTTGAGCCGGTTGGGACGAAGATCGGGCAAGCCGCTGCGGGTCGGCGTATGGCCGTGCACGAGGAAGCGAGGCAGCACCATGCCGTCTGGCGGCTGGGCCCTGGTCCACAACAATGTCTGCGGGTCGCGGGCGTCGGGGGCCCGCAAGTCGATCCCGGCATGAACAAAGAGGCGCAAGCCGTCGTCGACGAACAGTGGCAGCCGGCGCAGGGCCACGAGATGTTCTCTCGGGAGTTCCGACGGATGGTTGACACCATAGCTCATCATTGTCTGGAGCCCGCCATTGGCGATCCAGAGGGCGAGACGCTCGCTGTCTTCGCAGGCCTCAAGCAGAAGCGCTTCGTGATTGCCGGAGATCGCCTCCACATCGGCGGGCCGTCCGGCAATGAAGGCGATGACGGACGCCGATGCGGGCCCCCGGTCCACATAGTCGCCAAGCAGAATGAAGCGGGCGCGGGCAGCGCGGGCCTCGGCATAGGCCCGGCAATGGCCCATGAGGTCGAAGAGCTTGGTGTCATGACCGTGTATGTCGCCGATCGCAAACTGCATTCCGGTTCCGGCTCCTGCTGAAAATCATCAGCATAGCGGCCTGGGCGGACGAAGTCATGCGGAGGGGGCACCTGCCGGTCATGCTGCCACGCAGTTGCGGCCATTGGTCTTGCATTCGTAGAGTTTGGCGTCGGCGCGGCCAATGAGGCCGCTGCTGCCTTCGCTGTCGCCGAGTTGGGCGATGCCGAAGGACGACGTGATGCGGAGATTGGTATTGGGCGCGCCAGGCTTGGTCCACAGCTTCTGTTCGAGCTGCTGCTTTATCTGGCCAGCCAGCGTCACCGCGTTCTCGAGCGAGGTCTGGGGCAGGATGATGGCGAACTCCTCGCCACCGTAGCGGGCTACAGTGTCGCGTCCCTTCATGTTGGCCGAGAGCATGCGGGCGAACCACTTGAGCACGTCATCGCCGGTCTGGTGGCCGTAACGGTCATTTACAATCTTGAAATGATCGATGTCGGCAAGGATCAGCGAGAGGGGCTTGCCGCTGGATTTGGCGGTGGCAATCTCGGCGGCCAGGGTGATGTCGAAGCCGCGGCGGTTGCGCAAGCCGGTCAGGCCGTCACTCAAGCCCTGTTCCTCGGCCGCCGCAAGATTGGTCTTGAGCTTTTCGATCTGGCGCTGCGACAGCTCCAGATTGCCCTGAAGCTCGGCGGTGCGCTTGCGCATGTTCTCGTTCTCGATCATCAGATAGGAGATGACCAATTGAACCTGATCGGCCTTGAGCATCTTGGGAAGCTGGTCGTTGGCCTTGGCAAGGGCGGTACGGAAGTTGCCGCTGGCCTCGGCGAAACCGCGCAGCTGGCTGACGATCTTTGTGGCCTCGCCATGGATCTGCCGATCGGTGTCATTGGCCTCAGGCGGCGCTGAAGCCTCAGCTTGAGCCGCTGCCGGCGCAATGATGCTGAGAGCGGTGCTGGCCAGGGCAGTGGCCATGAGCGTGGTGACTGTCACCAGCAGCCAGGTTCCCTGGGCCGGCACGAGGCCAGGGCGAAGAATCATCAGGATTGCCGCCAGTCCCGACAGCCCGGACAGACAAGCGATGAACAGGCGCAGAAAGAGCTTCATGTCGTACGACTCTAGTGGATGACCTTGACTGGTTAGGGGCCGTTCCTTGCGGCAGGCTTGCATGGCCGGTGGCCGCAACTTCCGGGTGGCGGGTCGATTGCCGCCCCGCTATTGTCGCCGCCAGAAGAAGGAAACCCGACGCCATGCGGAAAAAATCGAAAGCCATCATCACCTGCGCCATCACCGGATCGATCCACACGCCATCGATGTCGCCGCATCTGCCGGTCACCCCGGACGAGATCGCCAGCCAGGCGATCGAAGCTGCCGAGGCGGGCGCCGCAATCCTCCATCTTCATGCGCGTGATCCGGAAAACGGCAGACCTTCAGGCTCGCCGGATACGTTCAACCGGTTCCTGCCGCGCATCAAGCAGGCCTGCGACGCGATCGTGAACATCACCACCGGCGGCGGCCAGGGCATGTCGGTCGAAGAACGCATCATGGCGGCCGAGGCCTTCTCGCCGGAGATGACCTCGCTCAACATGGGGTCGATGAATTTTGGCCTGTTCCCCATGCTCAACCGCTACAACGAGTTCAGACATGATTGGGAACGGACCCATCTCGAAGGCTCGAAAGACTTCATTTTCCGAAATACTTTCGGTGATATAGAGAAGATTCTTCAGCGTCTGGGCGAAGGCCACGGGGTGCGCTTCGAATTCGAATGCTACGATGTCGGCCATCTCTATACGTTGGCCCATTTCCTCGACCGCAAGCTGGTGAAGCCGCCGCTTTTCGTGCAGACGATCTTCGGCATTCTCGGTGGCATCGGGCCCGATCCGCAGAACGTCCTCACCATGCGCGAAACTGCGGAGAGGCTCTTCGGCGACCAGTATCACTGGTCGGTGCTGGCGGCGGGCCGCTTCCAGATTCCCTTCTGCACCATGGCCGCGACCATGGGCGCCAATGTACGTGTCGGGCTGGAAGACAATCTCTATCTGGGCAAGGGTCAGCTGGCGCCGTCGAATGCAGCCCTGGTTGCCAAGATGCGCCACATCCTCGAAGAGTTGTCGATCGACATCGCCAGCGCCGAGGAGGCACGGGCCATGCTCGACACCAAGGGCGGTTCGAACGTGAAGTTCTGAAGACCTTTGGAGCAAGACGTTGAGCAAGCGAATCATCATTGTTGGGTCGGGCATCATCGGCGCCTCCATCGCCTGGCACCTGACCCGCGCGGGCGCTGAGGTAACGGTCATCGAGGCCGGCGAGTCCGGCGGTCTTGCTACCCGCAATTCCTGGGCCTGGATCAATGCGTCGTGGGGAAATCCCGAGCCCTACTACCGGCTGCGCGAACGTTCCATGCTCGAATGGCGCAAGATCGACCGGGAGGTGCCGGGCCTCGCCGTGAACTGGTGCGGCGGACTGATCTGGGACATGGAGCCGGCGGTGCTGGAGGCCTTCGCCAGCCAGCATGGCAGCTGGGGTTATGGCATCCGCAGGGTGAGTCATGACGAGATCCTGCGGATCGAGCCCAATCTGGCGCAGGTGCCGGATCATGCCTATCACGTGGCCGAGGAAGGCATGGTGGAGCCGCTCGATGCGGCGCGGGCCATGCTGGCCGGGGCCCAGGCCCTGGGGGCGACGGTGCTGGAACACAGCCGGGTGAAATGGCTGATCGAGGATGGCGAAGCCGTGACCGGCGTCATGACCGAGGAAGGGGCGATCCATGCCGACGAAACGGTGATCGCCGCCGGTGGCGGCACCCATCAATTGCTCGACTCCGTCGGCATCGTGCTGAAGCTCACTGCGCCGGCCGGTCTGCTGGTCCATTCGAAGCCCGCCGGAGAGTTGTTGCGCGGCATCGTTCTTTCGCCGGGTCTCCATGTGCGGCAGACGGCGGAAGGCCGCCTGGTTGCCGGCGCCGATTTTGCTGGAGCCGATCCCATGGGTCGGGATGACGAAATGGCCGAGGAACTCTACGACAAGGTCCAGGCGCTGGTGACGGGTGCCGAGGCCGTGAAGCTCGATTTCCACACCGTCGGCTACCGTCCGACGCCGGCCGATGGATTTCCGGCGATCGGCCGTCCCCGGCGTCGTGACGGTGTCTATGTTGCGGTTACCCATTCGGGTATCACCCTGGCGCCAGCGATCGGACTCTTCGTCCGCGACGAGTTGCTCGACGGCCGGCGCGATCCCTTGCTTGAACACTACCACCCCGACAGGCCCGCCCTCACATGACCATGATCCCGATCGCCCAATGCCCGTCGCAGACGCTGGCCGGGTTCCGCGCGGTGCTGACCGATATCGACGATACCTTGACACTGCATGGCCGTCTGCCGCCGGAGGCCTTCGCCGCGCTTGCTGCCCTGCAGCAGGCCGGACTCGCGGTCGTGCCGATCACCGGCCGGCCGGCGGGATGGTGCGACATGATTGCGCGGCAGTGGCCGGTCGACGGTGTGGTGGGAGAGAATGGCGCGTTCTATTTCCGCTACGATGCCGAAGCCCGGAAGATGATCCGCATCTATGCCCAGAGCGCGGATGAGCGGCGAGCCAATACCGACAGGCTGTGGCAGATCGCGCGCCGGGTGCTGAAGGATTTTCCGGGCACGGCGATCGCTTCGGATCAGGCCTATCGCGAGATCGATGTCGCCATCGATTTCTGCGAGGATGTGCCGCCCTTGCCGCTTTCGGTGGCCCAGGACATCGCTGCGGCCTTTCACACAGAAGGTGCTTCGGCAAAGGTCAGTTCGATCCATGTAAATGCCTGGTTCGGAGCCCATGACAAGCTCACCATGAGTCGCAAGTTTCTTCTGGAAAGCTTTGATATAGATACGGAAAATAAGATCGAGACGATTGCCTATTGTGGCGATTCTCCCAATGACGCGCCGATGTATGGCTATTTTCCAAACGGCATCGGCGTGGCCAACATCCGGCCCTTCGCCGAACTCATGACGCATCTGCCGCGCTACGTTACCGCTGCCGAGGGTGGTCTGGGCTTTGCCGAATTTGCTGGGCTGGTGCTCCGTTCACGGACCATGTGATGCGGGCAACCATTCTGGGCCTGCTGTTCGGCGCGGTTGGCGGATTGGTGTGCTGGCTGGCGAACATGCCTGCGCCATGGCTTGCCGGCAGCATGATCGCCGGCGTCATCGCGGTGTTCAGCGGCGCACCGCTGGGCATGCCCAACTGGCTCAAGGGCCTGTCGTTCATCTTTCTCGGCATCCAGACCGGGACATCGGTGAGTTGGGACACGGTGGACCGCGCGGCCCGCTGGCCGCTGAGTATCGCCTTGCTGCTGCTGACCGTGGTCGCCGTCACCTGGGGCTGCGCCCGGTTCTACGTCCGGCGCCGCAATTGGGATGGTCCGACGGCGCTGTTTGCCAGCCTGCCGGGCGCCCTCTCGCTGGTGCTGCTGCTTGCGAGTGCCACCACGGCGGACATGCGGCGGGTGACTATTGCCCAGTGCATCCGCCTGTTCTTCCTGGTGGCGGCACTGCCCACCCTCATCAGCCTCCTGTCGCCTGCGGAAGTCCTGCAGCTGCCACCGCCCACCATCGAAAGTGTCGGTGAACTCTTGCTGGTCATTGCCGTGGCGACGGTGGCCGGCCTGGCATTCGAACGTCTCGGGGTTCCGGCCGGGTTGATGCTGGGGCCGATGCTGGCGAGCGCAGCCCTGGAACTCTCGGGCCTCACCCGTGGTGCGGCGCCGATGAGTGTCCTGATACCCGCCAATGTCGTGTTGGGGGTGATGATTGCCGAGCGCTTCAAGGGTTTCAGCCTGGCCGAGCTGCGCATGGCCCTGTCCGAGGGCTTTTCGGGGTTCCTCATCGCGCTGGTCATCGCCATGGCGGGGGCCGGCGTGGCGAGTGCCGTGGCCGATTTGCCGTTTGCCCTCACCCTTCTGGCGTTTTCGCCCGGCGGCCTTGATGCCATGACGATCATGGCCTTCGCCCTCAACCTCGATCCGGCCTATGTCGGTGCCCACCAGATGGCCCGCTATCTCGCACTTGCGCTGCTCATGCCATTGGCCACGGCCTACGTCCTGCAGCGCATGGGTGCTCACGTCAATGTCACTTCAGCCCGGACGCCATCGAAGCTAGAAGACCGCTGATGGAAGGTCTCGATGTTTTTCTCCAGTGGAAGGGTGTAATCCTGTTGGGCGCGCTGATCGCCTTCATGGCGCTCGAACGCATCTTTCCCCTTGCGGTGATGATTGGCGGATGGCGCCGGGTCGGCCGCAACCTGTCGCTCGCCGGACTGAACGCCGTGCTCTCCTGGCTGATCGTGGTGCCGGTCTCGGCACTGGCCGCACATTGGGCACTCGGTTGGCGGCCGGAGTGGTGGGGCGGGTGGACCGGTCTGGTGCTCGACGTCCTGATCCTCGACTGCTGGATCTACTGGTGGCACCGGGCCAATCACGAGTTCCAGATCCTGTGGCGCTTCCACGAGGTGCACCACCTCGACGAAACCCTCGATGCCAGTTCGGCGCTACGGTTTCATTTCGGCGAGGTGTTGCTGTCTTCGCTGGTGCGGGCGGTGGTCATCCTGGCGCTCGGCGTGCCGCTCGTCAGCGTCGTGGTCTTTGAGACACTGCTGGCGCTTGCAGCCATCTTCCACCACTCGAATGTGCGTCTGCCGCATTGGCTGGAGCGATCCTTGTCCCGCGTGATCGTGACGCCGTCGATCCACTGGGTGCATCACCATGCGATCCGCGCCGACACCGATTCGAACTATGCCGCCGGATTGTCGCTCTGGGACCGACTGTTCGGCAGCCGCAGCGCGACGGTACGGACCGCCAGCATGCCGATCGGTGTCGAAGGCCGCCGGGATCAGGATCTCGCTAGACTGGTAAAGCGGCCCTTCGATCTCAGGTGACCGGGATGATGGTCGCGCCGGTTGCCGTGCACAGGGCCCTCGGATCCAGTTCCATGATGGCATTGGGGGTGCCCGCGGCAGCGAAAACCGTGGGGTAGGCCAGGAGATCGGGGTCGACGAACGTCCTGAGCGTCCGGTCGTGACCGAGCGGCGGGATGCCGCCGATGGCAAAACCGGTCACGTCGCGCACGAACTGGGCGTCCGGGCGGGTCAAGGCCTCGCCAATGGTGGCCGCGACCTTGGCCGTATCGACCCGGTTGCGGCCCGAGACCAGCAGGAGCAGAGGCTCTCCCGACGCCCCGCCGCGAAAGACCAGGGACTTCACGATCTGGGCGACGTCGCATCGGCAGGCGGCGGCGGCTTCCTCGGCGGTTCGGGTACTGGCCGGCATCTGGACGATGCGGGCGGCGAGGCCGGCGGCCGCCAGGGCGCGCCGCACCTGGGCAATGGCGCGCGGTTCAGGATTGCCTGTGGCATCGTCCATGCAGTGTTCCTCCGCAATCATGCAACGGATTGCCAAGAGTGCCATTTTGGCACATGGCGATCCACCAGGGAGTCATCCGTTTGGCCGAAGCCGGGACATGGATCAAGACAGATCAAGACCTCCGGGCCGATCTGCAGGCGGCCCGGCAGGCTGAAGCAGCCCATTTCGAGGCCCTGCAAGGCTTGCGGGACTCGAAGTCGATCCGTCTGCAACTGCTGAAGGACGACCTTGCGCCGATTGTCGCCTCCTCGCCGGAAGCCGCCGACCTCTTCGACCTTGCGCTGGTTCCGGGCGAGGTGCCGAAACTCTGGATCGACCTGATTACTGCAGTGGTCATGGAGCCTGATCACCGCACTTACCGCCTTATTGAGGACCATCAGGATGGGCGCGATGTCGTGCTGGAAAGCAGCGACAGGGCGGAAATGGTGGCCCGCATCCGCCAGCTCATGGCCCATCGCATCGTGGTGCGCCAGCGCCGGGCGGCGGCGGAAGTGCCGATTCCGTCATCCACCGGCTATTCGGCGGGTTCGGTGATTCTCGCCTGGCTGGCCGGATTCTCGCTTGGCGCCCTGGCCCTTCTGGCTCTGGCCATGTCCTTGGACAGGATAAGGTTTTAGCCATTCTTCGCAGCGTTACATTCTGAAACACCTTTTGATTTCTGTTCGAGCCCGGCGCCTGTTACCCACAGCATCGAGGGGGCGTTTCCGGTGCCTGTGAGGCTGGGCCGGTTCGCCAGTTGTGACGAGCCGAAAACCTAGAGGACTGGATGAGAAGTGCTTTGATGTGTGATGGACAAGCGGGTGGCGGACCGGTTCCGACGCCGCGCAGCAACCGTCACATGACGCAGCGTCTCGCGCAGTTCGACAGCCTGGCTGCCGGTCTCGACTACGCGGCCCAGGGCGTCACGGGGTTCAATTTCTATTCGCCGCGCGGTGCCCTGCAGCATGTCATGCCCTATGCGGAGCTTCGCCGGGCGGCGCTCGGCACCGCCCGTAAGCTATTGTCGCTCGGCCTCTTCCGTGGCGATCGGGTGGCCGTTGTCGCGGAAACCGGCCCCGAATTCGTAACTGTGTTTTTCGCCTGTCAGTATGCCGGGCTCATTCCGTGCCCCATGCCCTATTCGATGCATATCGGGGGCAGGGACGCCTATGTGGCACGGATTGCCGGCATGCTGCGAGCGGCGCGGGCCTGCACGGTGATCGGCCCGGAAGAATTGCTCGGCCATATTCGCGATGCGGGTCTCCGGGCGGGCGTCACGCGGGTGATGACCCACGCCGAACTTGGCGATCTGCCCGAGGCCGCCACCAAGCTCGAGCCCTTTGGCCCAGATGAAGATGCCTATATCCAGTATTCCTCGGGGTCGACCTCCGATCCCAAGGGCGTTCTGATCAGCCAGAGGGCGATCATCGCCAATGCCCAAGGCATTCTTCGGCATGGTTTGAAGCTCACCCCGGACGATCGGGCCTTCTCATGGCTGCCACTCTATCACGACATGGGGCTGGTCGGCTTCTGCCTGTCGCCGATGCTGGGCCAGGTTACGGTCGATTTTCTTGCGACCACCGCCTTCGCCCGCCGTCCGGCGCTGTGGCTCAAGCTGATGTCCGACAACAAGTCGACCATCACCTTCTCGCCGAGTTTCGGATATGATCTGGCGGCCCGTCGCATCAATGGCGATGCACCGTCGCTCGATCTTACAAGGTTGCGGGTCGCCGGCATCGGGGGCGACATGGTGCGGGCCGATGTGCTGCATCTTTTCGCCGAGACGCTTGGCGTCGCGGGCTTCGATGCGTGCGCCTTCCTGCCGAGCTATGGCATGGCCGAAACCACTCTGGCGATATCCTTTGCCGATCGCGATGCCCCGGTACGGATCGATTCAATCGACCGGGTTGCTCTCAAGGCCGAAGCCGTGGCGCGGCCCGCCGAGGCTGGCGCGGCGGCGCGCAGCTTCGTTGTATGCGGCCGCCCGCTGCCCGACAGCGAGGTCGAGATTCGGTCCGAGGACGGCGCGGTTCTGGGTGCGCGCGCCGTGGGCCGCATCTTCGTCAAGTCACCCGGCCTGATGACCGGCTACTATGAAAATCCGTCAGCGACCGAAGCAGCGGTGGGCCGCGATGGCTTCCTCGATACTGGCGACATGGGCTACTGGCTGGACGGCGAGATCGTCATTACTGGCCGAGCAAAGGATCTGATCCTACACAATGGCCGCAACATCTGGCCGCAGGACATCGAATGGGCGGCCGAGCACTTGCCGCCGCTGCGGGATGGCGATGTGGCGGCCTTCGCGGTGGAAGGTCCCGATGGCGACGACAAGGTGGTGGTGCTGGTGCAGTGCCGGCTCCAGGACGAGGCCGCAATAGACGGTCTCCGGCGCGAGGTTGCGGCTGCGGTGCATCAGAGCGCCGGAGTGGAATGCCAGGTGGTCATGATCCCGCCCAAGAGCCTGCCGTTCACATCCTCGGGCAAGCTGTCGCGCACTGGTGCCCGCCAGCGTTATCTCAGTGGAGAGATTGCCGAGCTGCAGCCATCCGTATTCCTGCAGGCGGCGCAATAGGATCCCGGTCCGGCGGGGCTTTGACGGAAGCTTATGGAAAAGACCATCGCGATCACCGGCGCCACCGGGTTTGCCGGCCGCCATGCCGTCGCCGAGTTGCTTAAGGGCGGCTATCGGCTGCGTGCCCTGGTGCGCGATCCGGTGGCGGCGCGCCTGCCCTCCGAGGTGGAGATCATTCGCGGTGACATGGGTGATGACGAGGCGCTGGACGCCCTGGTCCGGGGCAGCTATGCCGTCATCCATCTCGCGGGCGCGCTCTGGGGCCTCACGTCCCACGATTATTTCCGGGTCAATGCCCACGGAACGGTGGCTCTCGCCGAGGCCGCCATCCGCCGTGGCACGGGGCGGTTCATCCATGTCTCGTCGCTGGCAGCCCGTGAACCCGGGCTGTCGCCCTATGCTGCCAGCAAGCGTGCCGGGGAGGATGCCGTTGGCGTCATCGCGGAGCGGCTCAACGCCGTGATCCTCCGGCCACCTGCGGTCTATGGACCGGGTGACCGCGCCACGCTGCCGCTCATGCGTGAATTGACCCGGCCGTTGGCGGTCATTCCGGGGCGCAGCGATGCCCGGTTTTCGTTGATTCATGTGGCCGATCTGGCACGGTTGATCGCCCGGGCGGTGACGGAGGATGTCGGCGGGCTGCAGGAGGTGAGCGACGGAACGCCCGGTGGCTATGGCTGGGCCGATCTGGTGGCAGTCGCTTCGGCGGAGCAGGGCCGTCCGGTGCGCCCGTTGTTCCTGCCGATGGCCGTGCCCGGAACTGTCGCCGCCCTGGCGGAGATCGTCGCCAAAGTCCGGCGAAAGCCTGGATTGATCACCCGTGGCAAGGTGGCGGAACTTTATCACCTCGACTGGGTGGCGCGGCCACCAGAACTGGTGCTGGCCGAACCGACGAGGTTCGCCCAGGGCTTTGCTGAAACCCTCGCCTGGTACCGTTCGGCCGGCTGGTTGCCACAGGCGTCTGGCCCCGATAGAAGCCCTGCGAGGCCAAAGGAAGAACCCGGACCATGAGCGATACCATCACCACCCTGTGCAAGCTGCTTGACCCCTTCAACGGCACGGGCGTGGCGCTTGCGCCAGACACCGACATCTCAACCGATCTCAACATCGATTCCGTCACCGTCATGGATTTCGTGATGGAAGTGGAAGACCATTTCGATATCGAGATTCCCCTCAATGTCCTGTCCGAAACCCGCACGATTGCCGATCTTGCCAAGGTCGTCGAGGCGCGCGTCAACAAGGCCTGACCGATGACCGACCTGCTTGAGAAGCACCGCCATATCGCCGAACGTCACGCCCGCATGTTGCAGGCGGGCGCCAATGCGGTCGGCGTCACCAACGAGCGGCTCCTGTCGCCGACCCGCGCCATCATCGACGGCCGGGAGACGATTCTGGCCGGCACCAACAATTATATGGGCATCACCTTCGATCCGGATTGCATACAGGCGGGCAAGGACGCGCTCGACCGTTTTGGCACCGGCACCACGGGATCGCGCATCGCCAACGGCTCCTATTCGCTGCATCGGGATCTGGAGCAGGCCTTCGCAGCCTTTCTCAACCGCCAGCATTGCATCGTGTTCACCACCGGTTACCAGGCCAATCTCGGCATGATGTCGGGCCTTGCTGGCCCTCGGGACACCATCTTTCTGGATGCCGATTCCCATTCCTCGATCTATGACGGTTGCACGCTCTCAGGCGCCAAGCTGGTGCGCTTCCGCCACAATGACGCGGCCGATCTCGACAAGCGGCTCACCCGCGCTGGAGACGATGGCGGCGGCCGTCTGGTGGTGCTGGAGGGCATCTACTCCATGCTGGGCGACCGGGCCCCGCTCGCCGATTTCGTGGCGGTCAAGAAGAAACACGGCTTCCAGTTGTTGGTGGATGAGGCCCATTCCTTCGGTGTGCTGGGGCCCAATGGCCGTGGCCTTGCCGACGAGGCAGGCCTCGAAGACGAGGTCGATTTTGTGGTCGGCACCTTCTCCAAGAGTGTCGGCGCCATCGGCGGCTTCGGCGCCGGCAATCATCCCCTGTTCGAATACCTGCGCTATGCGATGCGGCCCTATATGTTCACCGCCTCGTCGTCGCCGGCGTCGATCGCCACCTCGCTTGCGGCGATCCGCAAACTTGCCGCCGAGCCGCAACGGCGCGACCGGCTGCGCGAGAATTCGGCGCGGCTGTTCCATGGCTTCAGGGTGCTGGGCCTGGACCTGGGCTGCGACGAGGTGAGCCCCGTCATTGCAGTGAAATGCCCGGACGAGCCCGCAACCATCGCCATGTGGAATGCGCTGCTGAAGGCCGGTGTCTATGTCAACATCGCGCTGCCGCCGGGCACGCCCAACAAGCTCTGCCTGCTGCGCTGCTCGGTGTCCGCCGCCCACACCGATGCCGACATCGACCGGATCATCGCACTGTTCGACAGAGTGGTGGCGCAGGGCCACGGCCGGGTGGCTGCAAGCGCCTGACGCCTGCTATTTCACCGTCCCCCGCCGCAGAAGTCGTGGCAGCAGGATGAGGCCGGCGATCACCGGGTGGCGCCGCTGCCAAGCGGTCAGGGTAATTTTGTGGCCGGTGTGGCGGGCAATCTTCCAGACGAGGTAATCGGCACCGCCGGCGAAGGTGAAGCTCGCCTTGATCAGGCGCGTCGCGGCCCAGAGCTTGCCAGTGAATGACCGCCAGGCCCAGTTGGCGTGAAGTGGTGCGGTGCCTGCCAGTTGATCCGACAAGGCGCGGTAATAGCCCGCATTGGCCTCGACCACATGGGCCGCGCGGGTGCCGCCCGATTCAGCGCGAAGTTCGGTGCCATAGGTGGCGCGAAATCCCGCAGTCCACACCGCCAGCTCTTCGTCCGTGGGCGGAGCAAGCGCCCGGGCGTGGGCGAACATGGTGCGGGCGGCTGCGGCCACGGCGGCGATGACCGTCCGCCGGCTCGTTTCGTCCGCGGCATGGACCAGCGCCGAGGGCTGCGAGAAGCGCGCCCAGAAGTAGGGATTGTCCGCGGTCATCCAGCGGTGAAAAAGATCGATCGGCAGCACCGCGTACTTAGCGCGGTAGCGGCGTCCGTTCCAGTCACATTCGGCATAATAGACATTGGGCGGCGCCAGCCGGCAGCCGATGCGGCTGACGATGTTGCGCGACACGCCACGGAGATCGCGCGTCAGCACATAGAGATCGATCAGCGACTCGCTGGTGGCGACACCGCGCAGGCATGAGCCATAGGCGAGAACGGCCAGGACATCGCCGTGCCGGCCTGCCACATGGGCGGCCATGGCAGTGATTTCCGGCGGGACCGGCTGGCCGAGTGTGGTGGCGAGCAGCGTTTCAAGGGGCGTCATTCACCCGCAAACATAGGTGAAGACAGGGCCGGTTTCGACCCTCAGCTTTTCATCCTTGGGCGGCTCGAAAAACTCACCGTCGATCACATAGGTGATGGGAGTCTCGATGCTGAGTTCGGTGGCGCAGAAACTGGTTGCACCCGGAGGCGTCTTGCGGGTCTCGCCGCCATACATGGTGGGGATCAGCCAGCGCGGGATGGACGGGACGGGGTAGGGGAACAACGAGGTGCGGATCGGTCCAGTCTTGCCGCCCCAGAAGGGCTTGGTGCCGAGGATCAGCTTGTCGAGCGTGGTGGCGAGCATCAGCAGATGGTCGCCGCGGGCCATGGGCCTGCCGTCGGCGGTGACGGCGATCGGGTAGGGGCGGTCGAAGCGGGTCTCGTCGGCCGGGTCGGGCGCGGTGAACAGCGATTTGGCGACCGCGCCGGCGAGGGTGGCGAAGACCGCCCAATTGCCTTTCACGCCCTTGGAGTTGAAGGCCTGCTGGCAGAACAGCGTCGCCTTGGAAACGGCACCGGTGCCGAGGAACATGCCGTGGCGGGTCTGGCCGTCACCCGGATTGACACAGCGCAGCGTCGGCCGGGCCCGCAGGTCGGCGGGCTGGAGGGCGCGCATGAACTGGGCTTGTGCATCGATCGCCTTGTGGCGGAAGCCCAGGTCGGCGGCGGTCATGTTGGTCGTGCCATGGGGCAAAAGCGACAGGCGGGGAAGATGGCCGAACGGGCGGCGCTCGGCCAGGATCGTCTGGATCGCCTGGATGGTGCCGTCGCCCGAGCTGATGAACAGGTCTGACACGCCCTCGGCGGCCAGTTCGCCGATGAAGCCTTCGAGCTGGTCGAAACGCTCCAGAACCCGCACCGATACATCGCGGTCGGGCCTCAGCTTGTCGGCTAGTGCCAGGCCCTTGCCGCTAGACTTGCCGGAGCGCGGGTTGACGATCAGGCCAGCGCGGCTCACCGGCCGGTCATCCACGAGGTCAGCGCGCCATGGCGCTTGGCGGCCAGGGCCTGGGCCAGTTGCAGGGCGTGCAACACCAGGCAGGCCACCGTCCAGATGGCCACGGCCATCAGCCCCCAGTCGGGCCTGCCAACCAGCAGCGAGACCGAAAGCAGCAGAAGATTGGGATTGCGCCGGGCCGTGATCTGGCGGAACAAGGTGTCCACCGGCCGCCAGATATGGATTTCGAGCTTCAGCCATTTGATCGCGATCCCTTCGAAGAGCCTCTGGATGACATAGCCGGCCAAGATAGCCGCAATCACCAACCAGAAGGTTACCGGGGACCAGTCAAATCCAACCTTTGCGAGGCCGAGGGCCCAGGCGACGTACCAGAAGGGCGGGTGCACCAGGTCGATGCCGTGGTCAAAGATGTCGCCCCATTTGCTCGACGTGAGCGTCGTACGGGCGAGCTTGCCGTCGACGGTGTCGAGAAAGGTCATGGCCCAGGCGGCGGCAAGGCCAGTGGCGAAATGGCCGTCGAGGAACAGCCAAAATGCCAGGATGGTAAACATTGCGGCAACGGCCGTGACCATGTTGGGCGTTACCCCGCGCGGCGCCAGGTAGCGGGTGGCATGGTAGGCCGGCACCGGCCAGACATGCTTGGTCACGAGGTCGGTCGCCCCCTTGTAGGTTCCCATGAACATGCGCCATTCGATGGCCTTGGCATTGCCGGGCGCCACCACGAAGGCATAGGGCGTCTCACGCTTGCGCAATGCCTTCCAGAAGTCGGCCTTGAGGTCCTCGGGCCTTCGCCGGTCAAGGCGGACGTCCGGAATCTCGCTGGCGCGGCCCAGGAGAATATTGGCAGCGGCTGCGGCCTGACCTGCGCTGACGGTCACAGCCACGGGGGCTTCACCCTCCGGACCCTGACCGACAAGCAGCAAGCCCGGCGTAGCGATGAGGAGTGGAACCAGCGGCTGGTCGATGGCCGCATCGGCGCGGACCACCACCACCTGTCCGTCATGGGCGGCTGCGTCGTCCACGGTGATTTCGCTCCGCACGCCCTGCCGCGCGAACAAGCGCCGCGACCGTTCGGCCGGCGTCAGGCCGAAGAGGGCGGGGCCGGTTTCGCCAACGATGCACAGCCGGAGCCGCGCCGGGTCATGACTTGCACGCGTTGTCACGTCGAGGTTCACCAATTGATCGGAGGCAAGGGTATGGCCGTGCGGCCGGGCGGCGTCAACATGGGCTCAGACCGTCTCGACCCGCATTGTCAGCACCACGGCCAGGGCACCAAAGCCGATCACCGGCATCCAGGCGGCGAGCCAAGGTGTGACGAATCCAAGTTCACCCATGGTCATGGCAATGCCGTCGGTGACGAAATAGACAAAACCGAGGCCCACGCCAGCCGCGAAAAGCATGCCGAGGCCGCCACCGCGGCGGAAGCGGCTCGACAGGGGGATGACCAGGGTGATCATCAGCAAGGCAGAGAAGATGAGCGACACCCGCTTGTGCCACCAGGTCTGATAGACCCAGACGGGGCGGATGCCAAAACCGGAATTCTCGATGAAATAGCCGAGATCGGACAGCGACATTTCCTCGGGCGCGCCCGAGCGGGCACCGGCTGCCGCGGGCTTCATGGCGCCGGAATAGATCAGGGTGTCGAGGCGGTTGGGCGTCAGGTTGCCGCGATAATAGACGATGACCTTCTCGAGATTCCAGCGCCCGCCTTCGAGGATGGCATGGTTGGCGTAGATCTGTTCATGGAGCAGGCCCTCGGCATCGCGGCGGAAGATGATGACGTTCTCGAGCATGGTCGAATCGGCATTGGCGGAACCGGCCCTGAGAATGTCGGTGCCCGCCCGCATCCAGATCGGGTCCTTTTCGCCGACCTTGAGTTTTTCGCCGCCATAATCTCCAACCGCCCATTCGCGCAGAATGGGGGCCGCTTCGGGAATGGCGCGGTCGCTGAGCAGGAAATGGATGCCACCCGCCAGCAACGCCAGCGGCAGGAGCTGGATCACCAGCCGCAGGGGCGAAAGCCCCGCGGCCCAGAGGGCCGTCATCTCGTTGCGATAGCTCAACTCGGTGAGCACCAGCAGCATGGCGAGCAGCATGCTGATCGGCAGAAAAGTCGCGAGCGTCCGTGGCGCGCGCGCCAGGATGTATTCGAAGAGAATGGAGATGTCGCCCGGCCGCAGGGCCAGGATATCCTTGCTGTAGGTTAGCGCCTCGAGCGTCAGGACGAACAGGGTCACGCCAAAGAGGATCGCCAGAAACCGGCTGGCGATCATGCGGGTCAGCATCCAGGCGATGGTCTTCATGCCGGGTTCTCCCAGCCGAATCGGCGGAAGAGAGCCCGGCGGAACGCGCCCATCGCATCGCCGAATCGGTCGAGCAGGACGTCGACGATATCGCGCCGGATGGTGAAGCAGGCGGTGAAATAGCGCCAGGCCGCGAAGACTGCGAGAATCGCGAAGGGCAGCCACATGGCGACAATCGGCGAGACATTGCCCTTGCCGGCGATCACACTGCCCTGCTCGATGATCTCGTGATAGATGACGATCAGCACCAGGGCGACGCCGAACCGCGACGACCGCTGGCTGCGCCGGGTTCCCACCGCGAAGGGGATGGCCAGAAACGGCAGGATGATCATGCTCAGCACATTCACCAGCCGCTTGTGGAACTCGGTGCGCATTTCGGCCGTCGTCGTGGTGCCGGGCGGCGTATCGAAGCGGGCATAAAGTTCAGGCAATGTCAGCTCGCGTTCGTCATCGCCCCGTGGCCTGAAGATGTCCTTGCTCACCTTGCCGAGTGGCGTGTCGGCGAGGGCGAACTCAGCCACTTCCGGCGTCGGCAGCGTCGCGGCGGCGAAGGTGGGCTTCTGCTTGAGGGTGAGGCGGTGGCCCTGTTCCAGATGCAGGATCGGCCGCCGGTCGTTGGCCACCTCGATCAGCGATCCGCGCGACGACGTCACGGTGTCAGAGCCCTGTGCCCCCTTGTCCTCGTAGATGAAGGCGCGCTCGAAGGCGTTCTTGCCCCGATCCAGGGTGTCGAGGATGAAGGTCCGCGTGCCGGCCTGCATGAAGACGCCTTCCTCGGCGAGATAGAACACATCGATGTTCTTCACGTCGAAGACGACCGAGCGATAGGCATAGCGGGTATAGGGCTGCAGCCAGCCGAAGATTGCCAGCGAAAGCAGGCTCAGCAGCAGGGCCAGCAGGATCACCGGCCGGGCCAGGCGGTTGAGGCCGATCCCGGCGGCCATGAAGGCATCGGTCTCGGAATTGGCCGACATCTTGCCGAAGCCGAGCAGTAATCCCAGGAACAGTGCGGCAGGAATGGCCGTGCCGAGATAATGGGGCACGAGATAGGCGAGCAGCTCGAAGACCACGGCGAAGGAGTTCTTCTTGCCGAGCGTGGTGTCGAGCAGGCGCACCATGCGTTCGGCGAGCAGCATCAGCAGGCCGATGGCCATGGCGGCCGCCAGCGGCGTTGCGATCTGTCTCAGGACATGGCGGTCAATGATGCGCAGCACGTTCACTCGCGGGATGGCCACAGGGCCTGGAGATCCCCGCGCAATTGGCTGAACTGCTGTTGGTCCAGGGCTGTGGTGGATTTGAGATCGGGCGGTCCCGGCCAACCTGGATCAGCGAAGGCGAGGCCCAGATGTTCCGGCGCAGCCGCGTAACGGGGCAGGACGTGGAAATGGACATGGGGATCGACCATCATGAGCATCAGGTAGTTGATCCGGTCATAGTGCCGGAAGGCCCGCAGTGCCGTCTCGATGTGACCGGTGACAAGATGCAGTTCGGCGAAGGCGGCGGCCGGCAGGGATGAAAATGCCGTCGCTTCCGACCTTGCACCGAGAATGAGTGCGCCGAGAGTCGCCTGAGCGGGGCGCAGCAGCACGCACCAGTGCTCGTAATTCCGGATCATGCTGTCCGGATGGCCAAATTTGCGCAGCGTCGCATTCATGTTTGCAGTCTATCGCAGTCGGCCATCAGGTTGAAAGCGTGAAATCTGACATGGGCTCGAAATGCCGATGCTCCATGTTCCACGTGCGGACGGACACCGCCGTCAACCATTTGCCGCCCTGGCGGCTGATCCGGTAGAGATTCCACGAGGCGACCGGATGATGGACCGGGCGTCCCATGGATGCCGAGGGCACACCCATGACGTGCAGCGTGCCGGTGCGGGTCACAAGACTGTTCGACATGTGCTCGTGGTTGTGGCCGTGCAGGACGAGTTCGGCACCCTCCTGCACAAGGATGTCGCGCAGTGTCGGCGCATCCTCCAGCGCCTTGCGCGGCGAGGCGAGTCCGGGGAGGGGCGGGTGGTGGATCATCACCACCCGTGCATAGCCTCGCTCACGCAAATCGCGCAGCAGCAGGGCGAGCGTGTCGCGTTGCACCGTGCCGAGCCGGCCCGCCGCCCGGTGCAGGGGTTGCGGCACGGCAGAGGAGAGGCCGATCAGGGCCACATTCCTCCGTAGGCGGACGAAGGGAAACGGCGTGGCGATCTGTGCCGTTGTCAGGGTGGATTTCACCCGCATGTCGCCGGTCATGTAGTCGCCGAGATGGCCGAGGCCATGTTCCCAGCCGCAACGCACGTAGGCGTCATGGTTGCCGGGTACGAAACTGATCCACTGGCTGTCGCCGAAGCGCCTGAGCCAGGCAGCGGCGGCGGGGAATTCGGCGTGGGCCGCCACGTTGACGATGTCACCAGTGCAGGCGACGTGGTCGGGCCTGACTTCGCGGATATCCTCGGCAATCGCCATGGCCACCGCCGGGTCATGCAGCTTGTGGCGGCTCAGACGCCAGTTCATGGCACCGATCGAGCGTTTCAGCGCAAAGTGCCGGCGCGCCGCGCCCTTGGGCAGCGGCCCCAGATGAAGATCGGAGAGATGGGCCAGGTTGAACACGAATTGACTTCCTGAGAATCGAGTGCGATTGAGACGGCCTTCTACGCTTCTGCATCATCGGGGTTCAAGCATCGTGCGTGTCATCATTCTCGCCGCCGGCCAGGGCAAACGGCTGCTGCCGCTCACTGCCGAAGTGCCTAAGGCGCTTCTCGATATTCACGGCCGCACGCTGATCGCCCGTCAGATCGATGCCTTCGCGGCCTGCGGCATCGACGATTTCGTGGTCGTCACTGGTTACGGCACGGCGCGCATGGAAGACGCGCTGGCGGCGCTGGCGAAGGACAAGGGCGTATCGATCCGCACGGTGTACAACCCCTTCTATGCGGTGGCCGACAACCTCGCCAGCTGCTGGATGGCGCGCGGCGAGATGACAACTGACTTCATCCAGGTGAATGGTGACAATGTGTTCCGCGCCGATCTCGTCGAGCGGCTACTGTCGGCCGATGCCCGGCCGGTCACTGTGGCGGTCAACCACAAGGACAGCTACGATCCCGACGACATGAAGGTGATGCTGGATGCCGGCCGTCTCACCGAGATCGGCAAGATGCTTCCCGTCGACACGGTGGATGCCGAGGCCATCGGCTTCTATATTTTCCGGGGGGACGGCGTAGCGTCCTACGTGGCGCAGCTGGACAGGGCGATGCGCGATCCCGCCGGCTTGAAGCAATGGTTCCCGTCGGCCGTCGGTTCTCTTGCCAAGGTGCTGGACATCAATACCATCGCGATCAGCGGCATCCGCTGGTGCGAGGTGGACTTTCCGGTCGATCTGCAGCAGGCGCGGCAGTTGGCGGCAGGCTGGGGCTGATCAGCCGCGGCGGGCGAGGATCAGTTCGGCAAGTTCCTTGTCGGCCGGCTTGTCGATATCGATGGCAGCTTCGGCCCAGGGCATTACCACCGGCTTCACGATCAGTTCAAGCTTGCGCGACACGGTGGCGAAGGCGCCATCGAGATCGATGCGTCCGGTAAGGAAGCGCAGCAAGGAGAGAATCCCGAAGGCAGCAACCAGGCGCCAGGGCTTCTTGCGCACCTGCTCGAGATAGCGCCAGCGCTCCAACAGGCGCAGGGCGCGTGGGTTGCGCAAGGCAAAGAGATTGCAGCCCGACACCCGGTCGTGGCCAAGGCGGAAGAAAGTGCGGACGGACTGCGGATAGGCGGCAAGGATGGTTTCGGCACGGGCCAAGCCGGCGGTGAAATCCGCCTGCGATTCTTCGGACTTGGCGCAGAAGTGGCGTACCATCTCCGGGGTCAGCAGGGCATGGTCGCCGGTCGTGACCACCACGGGAAACGTCAGTTTTCCAGCAGAGATCGCGGCAATGACCGACGCCGGGGCACTTTCCGCCGCGCCGATGATTTCAGCCCGCGTGCCCAGCATGTCGCGGGCGATCTCCGAACGCTCGATGGCGACCGTGATCGTGGCAACTTCGCCCGAGGCCTCGAGTGCCGCCACGACCCGCGACAGCATGGGCACGCCGCCGACGGCGATCGTCGTCTTGTTGGCCACGCCATAGGCCTTGGCCATAGGGTCGTCAGGCCCGCGGCCCGCGGCCAGGATGAGGGCGTTCCAGCGGGCGGTCATGTCAGGTGGCCAGCGGCTTCTCGTAGATGCGATAGGTCTTGTAGGGTTTGGCGCCGACCGCCTCGATGATCCGCCGCATGGGAAGGTTGTCTTCCAGGATCCACGACAGCTCGCCCTTGTAGGTGCCGCGTGGCGTATGATAGCGGTAAACTGTCTCGATCACGCCGAGAGCAAGGGCGGTTCCGGTCAGACTGCCGTGGAATTTCTTCTTGACCCCGAGCAGCGGCAGGCGGCCCGACAGTGGCGGCCTGGCAAACATGCGCCACATCAGCTTGGCCCAGCCGAAGGGCAGCAGACGCCCGTTCAAATCCCTGATCCAGTCGTTGAGATTTGGCAGGGTTACCGCCATGGCCGCTGGCTCGCCGCGATAGCTGGCGATTGCCACATAGTCCCCCTTGATGAGGAACTTGAGGTTGTTTCCGAGAACTTTGAGCTCCTCGGCGGTGAACGGGACGAAGCCCCAATTCTCAGTCCACGCGTCATTGAAGATCTCGAAAATGATGCCGAGCTCGCGGTCGAGCTGTCTCTTGTCGAGCGGGCGGATGGAAATGTCGCGAGAGGTGAGTACCCGGTCGATCATGCCGCGCATCTTGGGCGGCATCGGCAGGCGGCCGTCGTAGTCATAAGCGATCACGTCCTTAGCCTTGACGAAGCCCTGCTCCTCGATCCGCGGCCCGTAGTAGGGGCGGGCATGGGCCATCATCATGTTGGGCGGCGTGTCGAAGCCTTCGATCAGGCATCCCATCTCATCATTGATGGAAAAATTGAACGGGCCCTGGATGGTGCGGGCGTTATGGCCGGCGAGCCAGGTCTGGGCGGCGTCGAACAGGGCAGCAAAGACCTGAGGATCGTCGGGGGCCTCGATGAACCCGAACTGGCCGACGTCATCCTTGTGGCAGTCATTGCGCAGCCGGTCGAACTGGGCGGAGATCCGGCCGACGGGCTGGCCTGCGCGCTCCGCCAGGAACAATTGAACGTCGGCGTGCTGGAAATAGGGATTCTTCTTCGGATCGAGATGCTCGAAGCGCTCAAGGTAGAGCGGCGGAATCCAGTTGGGATCGTCGCGGTAGATGGCGAAGGGCACATCGAGAAAGGCGCGAAGATCGCTCTTGCCGGAGACCGGCCGCACGGTGATGGACTGGCTCATGGCCACGGCTTAGAGCCAAGTGCAGGCCAACTCAAGCTTGGCGAATGATGCGCCGCTTGATATCCAGAGCCATGCTCAAGCGTGTAGCCTTCAAGGCCGTGTCCCGGCTCGTCCTGCAGCCCTATTACCGCCAGGCGAGGGGCATGACGCTCGGCACCCGCATAGTCGTTCTGTCACCCGAAGGTGGCGTGCTTCTGGTACGGCATACCTATGCGCCCGGCTGGCTTCTGCCGGGGGGCGGCGTCGAGCGGGGCGAGACGGTGGTGGCGGCGGCGATTCGTGAGTTGCGCGAGGAGGCTTGCATCCATGCCGATGCGCCGCCCGTGCTCATGGGGATCTATCTCAACGACCGGCAGTTCCCCGGCGATCACGTGGCCTGCTTCGTGCTGCGCCAGTTCCGCCAGATGCCGTTCCGGCCCACCGCCGAGATCGCCGAGGCCCGGTTTCATGATCTCACCGCCCTGCCTGAGGGTACGACGGCCGGAACCCGGCGCCGCATTGCCGAGGCCTGCGGTCAGGTTCCCGAGGTCTGGGACTGGTGAGCCCACGGGTTTTCCTTGACGTCAGCCCGGTTGAGGACTAAGGCGCGACCATGATCCGGTCACTGGCCATTCAGCTGCGACGACGAGCCCGCGCTTTGCGCGGCAGCCCGCGCGCCTGAACCAGCCTGGTCCCTTGCCTTCGCGCCGGCGTCGTTGATCGCCGTTCCGGGCCCCGGCCACCGCCGCCGATTTCCGAAAGATCCCTGCCATGACCGGCATGCCAATCATTGAAGACACCCTGGACTCCGACCACGACGCCATCGAGCATCTTCTCGATCTGAGTTTTGGCGTGGACCGCCGTACCAAGACGTCCTACCGGCTGCGGGAGGGCAGTTCGCCGGTGGCAGGCCTGTCGATGGTGGTGCGCGATGCCGAGACGGGGCTGGCTGGAACGATCAGTTTCTGGCCGCTTTGCGTCGGACCTGCCGGAACGCCCGCCCTGCTTCTGGGGCCGCTGGCGGTCCACCCCGATCGCCAGAACCTTGGCGTCGGGCTGGCCCTGATGCGCGAAGGCATAGCCCGGGCCCGGGGGCTGGGACATCGCCTCATTTTCCTGGTCGGCGACGAGCCCTATTACGCCAGAGTCGGGTTTCGCCGCCTGCCGGAGGGCCAGTTGATCCTGCCGGGACCAGTCGATCCCCGGCGGTTCCTCTATCTGGAGCTGGTGCCCGGCGCCCTTGACGTGGCCCATGGCCTGGTGCTGCCGCCGCACCGCTTTCACGAGCGGTCAGCGGCCTTCGCGATACCACATGGCGCAGAGGCCGAACAGCAGAGCGGCGAGGGCGAGAAGAGTGGCGAAGAGGGGTACGGTCGTCACCGCTGCCACGCGGTAGGCACCATTGGCGCGCAAGCCGACCCAGCCGGTGCCTGAAGCCTGACGGCCAGGCCCGACCTTGACCAGCTGCGGCAGGCCATTTTCAAGCCAGTTGACAGACCCGCCGGTCGCTGCCGCAACGGGGGCCAGCAGCTTGTCGGTGGCGATGAGGTCGGTGGTTTCTCGGGCGTCGGCGCTGCCGGCCGCGGCGACCGCGTCCAGCTTGCCATCCGTGAGGCGATGCAGCCCAGCCTCCGAAACGTCGAGCCGACCCTGCCACTGGCCCGGAGCCGTTTCGACAAGCGGAACCTGCACCGTTGCACCCGTGGGCAGCGTCACGGTCACCGGCTCGGCGCTGTCGGCCATGGTGCGGCGCTCGATCACCAGTTGGCTGCCCTGCTGCGTGGCGTGGAGGGATTCTTCCTCGAGGTCCGGTTCCTTCATCAGCCAGTGGGCGATCCGGCGCAGCAGTTCGGTCTGCGGCCCGCCGCCGTCATAGCCCCTGGCCCAGAGCCAACCCTGGTCGGACAGCATCTGCGCGACCCGGCCTTCGCCGGCGTGCGACAGCACCAGAAGGGCCCGGTCATCGGTTCCGGACATGACCGTGTCGCCGCTGGCCTCGGAGGTTCCGACCAGCCGGAACCAGCGGCCCCAACTCGGGGTCTCGCCGCCGCCCGGTAGATCGCGGGTCACCGGGTGCTTGCGGCCGGCCGGGGTGAGCTTCGGCCGGAACGGACCTTCGATGATTTCGCCGGTCGGGGCCGCGGCGATGACATCAGCGAGCGGCGTCATATAGAGCCCGTCCTCGCTGGCGAAGTCGGGGCCTGACGAGATCAGGACGGCGCCACCGTCGCGCACATACCGGGCCACGTTGCTGAGATAGGCGGCCGGCAAGATGGCCTGGCGCCGGTAGCGGTCGAAGATCACCAGGTCGAATTCATCGAGCTTGTCGATGAACAGTTCGCGGGTGGGAAAGGCGATCAGCGCCAGTTCCTTCACCGGCGTTCCATCCTGCTTTTCCGGCGGGCGCAGGATGGTGAAATGGACCAGGTCGACGGACGCATCCGCCTTGAGCAGGTTGCGCCAGGTTCGTTCGCCGGGATGGGGTTCGCCCGACACCAGCAGCACGCGCAGGCGGTCGCGGATGCCTTCGATCACGGCGATGGCGCGGTTGTTGCGGGTCGAGATCTCGCCGTCGAGTGCTGGCACGCTCACTTCGGCGATATTCTGGCCACCGTGCTCGACGGTGAGCGAATACTCGACCGGAATGCCCGGCGTGACGGTGATTGTTTCGGTCGAATTGCTGCCCAGGCGCAGGGTCACGTCGACTGGCCCGCCCGGACCATTCACCTCCTCGACATGGAAGACGATGGTCTGATCCTTGCCGACGATGCCAAAGCGGGGGCTGCGGTCGATCACCACCTTGCGGTCGATCTCGCGGCGCGAACCGGTGATCAGTCCATGCAGCGGGCCATCGATGCCGGCTTTGCCAATGTCGGCCGGAACGTCGTGAACCTGGCCATCAGTCACCATGATGGCGCCGGCAAAGCGTTCCGGTGGGATATCGGCCAGAGCCCGGTCAAGCGCCGCAAAGGCGCGGGTTCCGTCGTCATCGGCGCTGATCCCCGAACGAACCTGGACCACCCGCAGTTCGGTATTGCCAAGGCGCTGGGCCGCGGCCTGCAGGGCGGCGGCGGCCTCGTCAGTCTGGGCGGTGCGGTTGCCGCTGGTCTGGCTGAGGCTACGGTCGATGACGGCCACCGCGATGTCGCTGAGGTTGTCGCGTTTCTCGTTGCGCAGGGTGGGATTGGCTAATGCGGCCAGAAGCAGCAGCAGGGCGAGGCCTCGCAGCCACCAGCCGCGGGCCTGGGCGGCGGCCGCGAGCAGCATGAGCCCCACGCCGGCGGCGGCAAACAGGGCGAGCATCACCCAGCCAAAGAAGGGATCGAAGGTGAGGGCCCAGCCCATTACTGACCCAGCCTTTCCAGCAACGCCGGGATATGGACCTGATCTGCCTTGTAATTGCCGGTCAAGGCATACATCACGACGTTGACTCCGGTCCGGAAGGCGAATTCCCGCTGCCTCTCGATGCCGGGAATGACTGCGAACAGCGGCTCGCCATTGCTGTCCATGGCCCAGGCGGCGGCATAGTCGTTGCTGCCGATGATGATGGAGCTCACGCCGTCGATCGCGCCCGTGACGGCGCCCTGGTCATCGGTACGTTCGACCCACAAGCGGCCGTCGGCATAGCGGCCCGGGAACGACTGGAGCAGATAGAAGGTACGGGTCAGGACGTGGTTTTCCGGCACCGGTTCGAGTGGCGGAATGTCAAGCTTGGCCAGCATGCGGCGCAGGGCATCCTGGGCGCCTGTCGCGCCGCCGGTCAGAGAATCGAGGCTGGCGCCATCGTCGCGCAGGTCGAAGAAGATGGTGCCGCCGTTCTTCATGAAAGTGCTCATCTTTTCCAGCGCGGCGTCGGAGGGCACTGGCGCATCGGGCCGCACCGGCCAGTAGATCAGCGGAAAGAACACGATTTCGTCGCGCTCGATATTGAGCCCGACCGGTTCGCCCGGATCGATCGAGGTGCGGTCCGTCAGGATGGTGTTGAGTCCGCGCAGGCCTTCCTCGCTGATCCTGTCGATGGTGTCATCCCCGGTGATGACATAGGCGAGGCGGGTCTCCAGCGCGGCTCGCAGGGCGAAGTCGTCAGCTTCCGCGGCCTGGGCCGTACCGGCGGTCTGTGGCAACGCGGCGGGCAGCAGGACGAGCAGCATGAGCGCTGCGGCGCTTCGGCGGGTGCGCAGGCGGTTCAGCCCGCCCCCCAGAACCAGGGCGGCGAGGCAATCGAGCAGGAACAGGATAGTAGCCCCGGCAAACATCCAGGGCGCGAGGGGTTCGGAAGGTTGGGCTTCGAGTGGCCGGTGGGTGACGCCCGCCGGCAGTTCTGATATCGCCAGCAGACGGTCACCGGCGCGGGACAAGTTGATCGCGCGTTCCTGTGCGCCTCGCCGGTAGAGGCCGGCTGGCGTTGCCGGCGAGGCTTTGGCCTTGTCGATCGCCGTGGCCGCCACCGGCCTGGTGTCGGGCAGGGGGTCGGTCAGTTCGCCGAAGCCCGAGAGGGCTCGCCAAGGGGTGAAGGCATTGGTGGCGTTGGGATCGGCCGCATTCGGTGCAGCGCCTCCGCCGGCGGCGGGGGCGAGGTCGACGATCCGGCGCAGCATCTCGACGAAAAGGCCGGTCAGAGGCAGGTTTGACCAGTCGGCATTGGCGGTGATGTGAAACAGGATAACCAGTCCCTTGCCGTCGTGCCGGGCGGTGACCAGGGGCGTGCCATCGGCAAGATTGGCCCAAACCCGGTCGGGCAGATCGGCATCGGGCTCGGCAAGGACCTGGCGGCTGACCCGGACCGTATCGTCCATTGCGAGCCCGGCGAAGGGGCTCGTCTCGGCGAAGGGCTGGAGGGCCTGGGGCGTTTCCCAACTCAGGGCGCTGCCCAGAGAACGGCCGCCTTCGCGGAGTTTGACCGGCACCAGCTCGTCCTGCGCGCCGGCCAGGCGGGGGCCGGCGAAACGCACCAGCACGCCGCCCCGCTCCACCCAGGTGCTGACCATGGCGCGGGTCTCGTCGGGCAGGACGCCGATATCGGCGAGCACCAGCATCGACAGGCCCTGGTCGAGAGCCTGCTTGAGATTGTCGTGGCCGACCGGCTCGGTCATCTCGGCATAGGGTTCGAGGGCACGCGATACATAGTAGAGCGGCGACAGCAGCGGCTGGGCGCTTTCAGCCGGAGCCCCGGACTGGAGGGCCACGGACTTGCGGCGCCAGCGATCGTCCATCAGGTAGGTTGCGGCCGCATTGCGCTGGTTCTCGATTTCAATACGGGCAATTTCGTTGCGCAACTCGATCGGCAGGTCGATGCTGGCCTCCGATTTGGCCGCACCCGCCGGAAAGATCAGCGCGGCGTCACTCAGGCTGCGGCCGTTGCCGGCACGGGCGACCACCTTCAGGCCCCGCGCCGCGCCATCGTCGACCCGCAGGGCCGTCACCTTGATGCGGCCGCCGTCGAAGCCCGGAGCCGCGAGGGCCGCTGGCAGGCCGGTCATGTCGGGCACGATCGCTTCCACGGTGGCGCGGCCATTGGCCAGGCTCAGGAGGCCTTCGGCGAAGCCCCGGGCAGCACCGTCGTCGATCCCGTCACTGATCCAGATCACCCGAAGTGACGAAGCGGCACCGAAGGTGTCCTTCAGCCTGGCGATCAGTTGCGGGCGGTCGGGATCGAGGGCGCGCGGCTGCAGGGCGGCGGCGCGGGACTTGGCGTCGCTCGCTATCATGGGCTCGAGGGCCTGGGGGCGGGCCTGGGGCGTCGAGGTCACCAGAGATATGGTCGCATCTGCGGTTTCGGCCTGGTCGAGCACTTCTGCGAGGACGTCCTGGCGCTTGTCCCAGCCGTTGGCCGCAGCCCAGCTGTCGTCGACGATTAGCAGCAACGGTTCGTTGCGGAGGGCCGCGACGTGACCGGGCGCAAAAAACGGATGCGACACCCCAAGAATCACCAGCGCGGCAATTGCCAGACGCAACAAAAGCAACCACCAGGGGGTTTTGTCGGGCTGCTCCTCGCGGTTGATCAGGTCGAGCAGCAGGCGCAGTGGCGGAAACTTCACTGTCTCCGGTCGCGGCGGGGTGAAGCGCAGAAGCCACCAGATCACTGGCAAAAGTGCCAGTGCCGCCAGGGCCCATGGCGTGGTGAAGGTCAGGGCCTGCAACCAGGTCATCGTTTCCAGGCTCCTGAAATCAGGCCATGGAGCAGCAGCAGGGTCGGGGCCGGCGGCTGGTCGGTGCGATGAATTGTGAACGTCCAGCCGATGTTGCGGCAGAGATCTCGCAGGCTGGCGCGGTGGGCTTCGAGCCTGGCCGCATAGGCGTTCCGCAGGGTTTCAGTCTTGTTCGACAGGAACTTGAGCGGGCCGGCGACTTCCTGAAACTCGATCCGTCCGGCGTAGGGCAGGGTTTCCTCGGCCGGGTCCACTACCTGGAGCAGGTGCCCGGCCACGCCAGCTTCGGCCATGGGCGTGATCGCCTTGGCGATGGCCTCAGGAGGATCGAAGAAGTCGCTGACCAGCAGGGCCGAGGAGAAGCGTGGCATGCGGCTGGCCGCGGGCAGGGCCGGCCCCTCATGTTGCAGGAACCATTCGGCGATGCGAACCAATGTGCTGCGCGCATGGTCGGGACCATGGGGCGCGCCGATTGCGCCCACGCGCTCGTGAGCCCTGACGGCCAGCACTCCCGTGGCGAGGGTCAATATTTCGGCCCTCTGGCGTTTGGTGGTTTCCGAGAGATGGGAGCGAAAAGCCATCGACTCATGGGGCGAAGTCCATAGCCACAGGGTATTGGCCGCTTCCCACTCGTTCTCACGGATGAAGACGCGGTCCGATCGGGCCGACTTGTGCCAGTCGATGCGCTGGGTGGAATCGCCGAAGCTGTAGGGGCGATATTGCCAGAAGCTCTCGCCAGGG
This sequence comes from Alphaproteobacteria bacterium, assembly GCA_020441605.1. Next base: position 25,733 of record JAGRLX010000145.1, on the reverse strand, counting down.
CCTGCACGCTTGCGGCCATGGTCGCCCAGGATCACCGTCGCGGCCAGGCGCTCGGCTTCCGCCAGCAGGGGCGGTAGCACCCGTGCTGCGGCATCGGCGCGGTCGGTCAGGGCAAGGGCTGCGGCCTGGGGCATGGATGCTCAGCCGATCAGGCTCGTCAGCCGGACAATTGTGCTCTGGATGGTGTGGCCATCGGCGCGCGCGGCGAAATTGAGCGCCATGCGATGCTTGAACACCGGTTCGAGAAGTGCGGCCACGTCATCGGCCGAGGGTGATAGCCGGCCCTGGAGCAAGGCCCTTGCGCGGGCGCCGAGCATCAAGGACTGACTGGCGCGCGGCGACGGCCCCCAGGCCACGTTGCGGTTGATGAAGTCGTCGGCGTCAGGGCCGGGCCGCGCTGCCCGCACCACTTTCAGAATGATCTCGGCCACCTGTTCACCGACCGGGATGACCCGCGTCAGGCGCTGGGCGTTCATCAGTTCCGAGGTGTTCAGCACCTTCTCGGCCTCTGCCTCCGCCGCGCCGGTGGTGGCGAAGAGCATGCGGCGCTCGGCGTCGAGCGAGGGATAGGGCACATCGACCTGGAGCAGAAAGCGGTCGAGCTGCGCTTCGGGCAGGGGATAGGTTCCCTCCTGTTCGATGGGGTTTTGTGTGGCCAGCACGTGGAAGGGCCGCGGCAGGTCGTGGCGCACGCCGGCCACGGTCACATGGTGTTCCTGCATGGCCTGGAGCAGCGCCGACTGGGTCCGGGGGCTTGCCCGGTTGATCTCGTCGGCCATCATCAACTGGCAGAAGACGGGGCCGGGCACGAAGCGGAACTGCCGCTTGCCGGTCTCGCTTTCCTCGAGCACTTCCGAGCCCAGTATATCGGCCGGCATGAGGTCGGGGGTGAACTGCACCCGCTTTTCCGCCAGTCCCAGCACCCGGCCCAGGGTGGTCGCGAGCTTGGTCTTGGCCAGGCCCGGTGCGCCGACCAGCAGGGCGTGGCCACCGCCCAGAATGGCGATCAGGACCTGCTCCACCACCTCATCCTGGCCGAAGATCACCTTGCCGATTGCGTCACGAACCTGTGCCAGCCGGTCGCCCATGGCGTCGAGGTCAGCGAGAATCTGGCGGTCGGCTTCATTGATGCTGGACATGAGGCTCACTATAGTTGGTCCAGGCCGATTGTGGGCCATGGCGCGTGGTTGTTGTTAATGACATCCTCGTGAACGAGAATGGCCTAAAAGAGGCGGACAGATTACGACTCACCCGGAAATTTACGTTGATATGATGACCGCAGATCAAAGGGATGCAAGCAATCCGTTGAGGGGTCTCCGGGAGGCCGCGGGCACGGGCCGGGGGCTGCCGCCGGTGCATCTGTGGAATCCGCCCTTCTGTGGCGATATCGACATGCGGATCGCTGCCGACGGCACCTGGTTCTACATGAATTCTCCGATCGGGCGGAAGCCGCTGGTCCAGCTCTTCGCCTCGGTGCTGCGGCATGACCCCGATGGCCGCTATTATCTGGTCACGCCAGTCGAGAAATGCGGCATTCGCGTCGATGATGCGCCGTTCACCGCAATCCGCATGGCGATCACCGGCACCGGGTCCGAACAGGTCATTCGCTTCGAAACCAATGTCGACGATGCGGTGACCGTCGACGCCGACCATCCACTGCGCTTCGCCACGGAAGCCGGTACTGAGGGCCTGAAGCCCTATGTCCTCGTGCGGGCCGGTCTCGAGGCACTGGTGTCGCGGGCCCTGTTCTACGACCTGGTTGCGGCGGGAACTGTCGCGGACGGCTGGTTCGGCGTCTGGTCATCGAGCCGTTTCTTTCCCATGCAGCGGGCAGCGGAGATCGGCGCGTCACCATGACATTCCGTTTCGACGAGGAGGAGTTCCGGGCGCGGGCTTCGAGGCTCTTTCCGGAGCCGCCGGATGTGCCGCGGCGGAGCGATGACGACCTCAATCCCGAGGCCCGGATTATTCCGGCCGAGGTTAGCCCCAAGCCTGCCGCCGTTTTGGTGCCGCTGGTCATCCGCGGCAGCGAACTGAACGTGCTGCTCACCCAGCGGACAGATCATCTTGCCCGGCATGCCGGCCAGGTCGCCTTTCCCGGCGGACGCATCGACGCCACCGATGACGGACCGGTCGCCGCGGCACTGCGGGAGACCGAGGAGGAGACCGGCATCGCCCGATGTTTCGTCGAACCAATCGGCTTTCTCGACACCTATCTCACCGGCACGTCCTACCGGGTGGTGCCGGTGGTCGGTCTGGTGCGGCCGGGCTTCACCGTAACGCCGCACGAAGGCGAGGTTGCCGCCGTCTTCGAGGTGCCGCTCGCGTTTCTGATGAATCCGGTCCATCACGAGACGCATGCGCGTGAATTCCTTGGCAAGCCGCGCCGCTACTATGCCATGCCTTATGAGGGCCGCTATATCTGGGGGGCCACGGCCGGGATGATCCGCAATCTCTATTCCCTGATGTATGGTGAGCCATGAAGCCACTTCCGTCACTGGCCGGTGCCAGGTGGTTGCGTGCGCCATCGCTGCGCCGCCTGTTCAGGGTAATCGAGCAGGCCGGCGGCGAAGCCCGTGTCGCCGGCGGCGCCATCCGCAATGCGCTGCTTGGTATCCCGGTCGCCGACGTCGATCTGGCCACGACGCTTGCGCCTGAAACTGTGATGGACGTCTGCGCGGCGGCCGGCATGAGCGTGCACCCCACCGGCATCGATCACGGCACTATCACGGTCGTCGCCGATCATCATCCCTACGAGGTGACGACGCTGCGTCACGATGTCGAGACTTTTGGCCGCCGGGCAAAAGTTCTGTATACGGACGACTGGCAGGCCGACGCCGCGCGCCGTGACTTCACCATGAATGCGCTCTACTGCGACAAGACGGGAATAATATACGATTTTACAAATGGTTATGATGCAATTCTCAGAAAGAGAATCATCTTTGTCGGCAGCGCATCCACGCGTATCGAGGAGGATTATCTCCGCATCCTCCGCTTCTTCCGCTTCCACGCGCGCTTTGGCCGGGGGGCGCCGGATGCCGATGGTCTCGCGGCCTGCGTCCGCCACCGGAAGCATCTCGAAAGCCTCTCGGCGGAGCGGATCCGGCAGGAGATGTTCAAGTTGCTTGCCGCTCCGGGTGCGGTGCCGACCCTCCGGCTGATGGCCCGTCAGGGCATTCTCGAGCATATTCTTCCGTATACAGAAGAGTGGCGCGTGCTGCAGCGCCTGCCGCCCGATCCGGTGTTGCGGCTTGCGGTGCTGGCCGCCGATCCGCGGGCGATGAAGGCGTGTTGGCGGCTGTCGAACCAGGAGGCCCGGCGGATCGCCGCGATCAGTGAGCGCATGGCGCCGACGCCGGCGTTGCGGCCGCGCGAGCAGCGGGCCATTCTCTATGATCTGGGGGCGGAAGCCTGGCGTGATCTGGTGCATATGGCCTGGGCACGTTCCAGGGCGAAACCTGATGATCCGGCATGGCGGCGGCTCTTGCGCCTTGCCGACCGCTGGCCGGTTCCGGCGTTGCCAGTGTCTGGTCACGACCTGATCAATCATGGCATTGCGCCAGGCCCGGCGGTGGGCCAGACACTGCGTCAGCTGGAGGATTGGTGGGTGGCGTCGGATTTCAGGCCCGGCCGGGATGAATTGCTGCAACGGCTGAACCCCTAGGAGGATATGATGGTTAGAATGCTCACGGTCGTCCTCTGTCTTATGGCGTGGCCTGCCATGGCCGTGGCGGAAACCCGAACCAAATCGGTTCGCGAGTGGACCGCCACCTGTGACGACTATTCCTGTTCGGCCCAGACGGCTGGAACTGGTGGCGCCGGGTTCGCGCTGGAAGTGGCGCGGGCGGCGGGCGGCAACGAGGTCTGGTTCGTAACCCTCATCACCCCCGAAGCGGACGCTCCGGCGCAGGACCCCGTGACCTTCGAGATCGAGGGGACACTCAGCCGCGATTCGGTTGTGGAAGGTGCCGGCGAGGGGCGGTTCGGCATCGCCGACCAGGCGGCAATCGAGTCCATTTTTCCGGCCATGCGCAAGGGCGCGGTCTTGACCGTCCGCTATGCCAGCGGCGGCGCGCCGGTTATGGCGCAGTTCTCCCTATCGGGTCTGGCTGCCGTGCTTCTGTGGATGGACGAACACCAGGGTCAGGTCGGAAACTCCGACCGCGTCCGCGCCCTCGACGTGCGTGACGACATCCGGCTGTCGGCGGAAGACATGGCGGAGATCAGGAATCAGGTGGTGAACGCCAATTCCCTTGCACTGTGCGACTGGGCGCGGGAGGGCGACGACACGGCGAGGTTCGAAGCGACGAAGTATGATCTCGGCGAAGGCTACGGACTGGTCATCGTAGTCTGCGCCTATGGGGCCTATCAGGAGTCCACCCTTCTCTTCCTGGATGGCACTGAGGGGCTGGAACCCCTGCCGTTCCCGGTCTACGATCACCTCAACGGTTGGACGGCGAGCCTGCTTCTTGGCACGGTGAGTTTCGACGGCAAGACCAGGGAGCTGCATGAATCGGCGCGTTTCCGCGGTGCCGGTGATTGCGGCACCTGGTCCCGCTACCGTTGGAACGAAGGATATTTCAAGATGCTCGAATATGCCTATCTCGCCTGCAAGGACTCGGATGAGCCAGTCGGCGAGAACGCCGACATGCCGGAGTTCCCGATCATCTACAAGGCAAAGGACTGAAGCCATGGCAGATATTCTAGTAATGAAGACCAAGGGCAAGGGCGCACCCGCTGTCGAAAAGAGCAAGCCCGATCCCGCCAAGTTGCTGAAGGGCAAGTACCAGACAAAGACGTGGAACCACTTCACTGGCGAGGACGAGCGGCTCTATTGCGGCATCTGGGAATCGACACCAGGTAAGGTCAATGTTTCCTATAGCGAGTGGGAATTCTGCCACTTCATCGAGGGCAAGGCCATTCTCACCAATGACAAGGGTAAGTCCTGGACCCTGAAGAAAGGCGATGCCTTCATCATTCCGTCAGGCTTCAAGGGCACCTGGGAGACGGTGAAGAAGGTGCGGAAGCATTACGTGATCCTGATGCCGAAGGCATGAAGTCGGTTCTGGTGACAGGCTCCGCGCGGCGGATCGGACGGCAACTGGCGCTCGATCTCGCCGCCGATGGCTGGGATGTTGCGGTTCACTGCAATACCTCAGTGGCGGAAGCGAACGAAGTGGCCGAAACGATATGCGGCATGGGTCGGCGGGCGGTTGTCGTGCGCGGCGATCTTTCGGAACCTGACGTGCCAGACCGGCTCATCGACCAGGCTTCAGCGGCCTTGGACGGACTGACCTGCCTCATCAACAATGCGTCCCTGTTCGAGCCCGATGAGGTGGGCTCGATCACCAGGACGAGTTGGGGGAGCCACCTCGACACCAATCTGCGCGCGCCCGTGTTTCTCAGTCAGGCCTTCGCCCGGCAATTGCCCTTGGGTCAGCACGGCAACATCATCTCGATCATCGACCAACGTGTGTGGAAGCTCAATCCCAGGTTTTTTTCCTACACGACGTCGAAGTCAGGGCTTTGGACGGCCACCCGTACGCTGGCCCAGGCGCTGGCTCCGCGGATCAGGGTCAATGCCATCGGTCCGGGTCCGGCGCTGCCGTCGGCGCGGATGGATGAGGCGGAATTCGCCAAGCAGTCGCGGCTGACGCTCCTGGGCCGCGGCACGTCGCCGGCGGAAATATCGGCGGCAGTCAAATTCATATTGTCGCAACCGTCGCTGACCGGCCAGATGATCGCGCTGGACGGCGGGCAGCATTTGGTCTGGCAGACGCCGGACGTGGTCGAGGTCAACGAATGAACAAGAAGCCCATGATCAGCCACCACGTGGCTAGTGCCGCCTCCGGCCTGCGCCATGTCTTCGTGCGCGACCTGGACCTGATGGCGCTGATCGGCATCTACGACCACGAGAAGACCGCGCCACAGCGGATCATCGTGAACATCGATCTTTCGGTGAAGGAAGGCCAGGGGCCCAAGGACGATGACATCAGCCATGTGGTGTCCTACGAGATCGTGGTGAAGAAGGTCGAGGCCATCATCGCGGCTGGCCACATCAACCTGGTCGAGACCCTGTGCGAGAGAATTGCCACGTCCTGCCTTACCGACAAGCGGGTGATGGCGGCGCGGGTGCGCGTCGAAAAGCCCGATATCATCAAGAACGCCCGCAGTGTCGGGGTGGAAATCGAACGCACGAGATAGGCAGCCGCCCGGCGCGGCGGATTGATCCAGGTTTGCCGGCCGCGCAGCCAAACCACATGATGACACGGGCCCAGGCGAAGCAGCCGGGCGCCGACTGAGGCAGAAGGCCGGAAGCACGTCGCGCTCCCGGCAGATCTTGGGTGTCCCGTCACGGGGCGGCGATTCCTCTTGGGCGCCCGATGCGCTAGAAGGAGCGCATGTCTGACTCGATCGAACAGCCCAGCGGCCCTGAGGTGATCCGCGATTTCGTTTCGCGGCTTCCAGGAAAGCCCGGCGTATACCGCATGTATGACGCCAAAGGCGATGTCATCTACGTGGGCAAGGCGCGCAACCTGAAGAACCGGGTGTCGAACTACACCCGGATGGGCGGGCATACGAACCGCATTGCCGCGATGATCGCGCTCACCCGGCACATGGAGTTTGTCACGACAAACACCGAGGCCGAGGCGTTGCTGCTCGAGGCCAATCTCATCAAGAAGCTGAAGCCGCGCTACAATGTGATCCTGCGCGACGACAAGTCGTTTCCTTATATTCTCATCGCCAAGGACCATCGCATCGCGCAGCTCGCGAAACACCGGGGAGCCCGCAACCGCAAGGGCAGCTACTACGGACCCTTTGCCTCGGCCGGATCGGTCAACCGGGCAATCAACACGCTACAAAAGGCATTTCTTCTAAGATCCTGCAATGACAGTATTTATACCAACCGCACACGGCCCTGCCTGTTGTACCAGATCAAGCGCTGTGCGGCGCCCTGCGTGGGTTATGTCACGCCCGAAGCCTATGACGAGCTGGTGCGCGAGGCGGAGGCCTTTCTCGATGGCAAGAGCCAGGCGGTGAAGGCGGAACTGGCGCGGCAGATGGAGGCGGCGGCCGAGAGCCTCGACTTCGAGCAGGCGGCGCGCTACCGCGACCGCATCCAGGCGATGAGCTTCGTCACCGCGCAGCAGGGCATCAATCCGCAGACGGTGGACGAAGCCGATGTGTTCGGCCTGGCCCAGGAGGGTGGACAGACGTCGATCCAGGTGTTCTTCTTTCGCTCGGGCCAGAATTGGGGCAACCGCGCCTATTATCCGCGGGCTGACAAGTCCGCCGAACTCGCCGAGGTTCTCGGCTCCTTCATCGCCCAGTTCTACGACGACAAGCCGGTGCCGGGCCTGATCCTGCTGTCGCATGATGTCGACGACCGGGCGCTGCTTGAGGAGGCACTCGCGACCCATGCCGGCCGCAAGGTCGAGATCGCGGTTCCGCAGCGGGGCGAAAAGAAGATGCTGGTTGATCATGCTGTCACAAATGCGCGCGAAGCTCTGGGGCGGAAGATGGCCGAATCATCTTCCCAGGCGAAATTGCTGGAGGGCGTGGCGCGGGTGTTCGAGCTGCCCGACAAGCCACGGCGCATCGAGGTCTATGACAATTCCCATATCCAGGGCAGCAATCCGGTGGGCGCCATGATCGTGGCCGGCCCCGACGGGTTAATGAAATCTCAATACCGCAAGTTCAACATAAGGTCTGAGGAAGCGAAGGCGGATGATTTTGCCATGATGCGGGAAGTGCTGACCCGCCGCTTCACCCGGCTGCTGAAGGAGCAGGGCGATCGCGGCGATGATGCCGGGACGGGGGATGCTCCGGCCTGGCCCGATCTGGTATTGATCGACGGCGGGCAAGGCCAGCTTTCTGCGGCTAAGGAAGTTCTCGACGAGATGGGACTGGCGGATCTGCCGGTGGCCGGGGTCGCCAAGGGACCGGACCGGGATGCCGGCCGCGAGCACTTTTATGTGATGGGCAAGCCGTCCTTCATGCTCGAAGGGCGCGATCCGGTGCTGTATTATGTGCAAAGGCTGCGGGACGAGGCCCATCGCTTCGCCATCGGTTCGCACCGCGCCAGGCGCAGCAGGGCGATCGGCGTCAATCCGCTGGACGAGGTTCCGGGCATCGGTCCCACCCGCAAGAAGGCACTGCTCCAGGCCTTCGGCTCGGCCAAGGCGGTGTCGCGGGCGAGCGCCGCCGATCTTGCCGCCGTCGATGGGGTGAGCACGGCCCTTGCACAGGCTATTTACGACCACTTCCATGAGGGTGCAGAATGAGCGACGTCATGACCGGTACCAACACACCCAAGGCCGTCACATATTCCAAGGTCTGGAACCTTCCGAATATCCTGACCTATGGCCGCATCGTGGCGGTGCCGCTGGTTGCCGGCCTGCTGATGTGGGACACCTATTGGGCGCGGTGGACGGCGCTTGGCCTCTATATTGCCGCAGCGATCACCGACTTCTTCGATGGCTACCTGGCGCGTAAGTGGCAGCAGCAATCGTCGCTGGGCCGCATGCTTGATCCGATCGCCGACAAGGTGCTGGTAGCCGTGGTGCTTTTGGTCATCTCGGCCTCGCCGCTCCTGTCGGGCGGGCACCTGTGGGCGGCGATCATCATCCTGTCGCGCGAGGTCTTGGTTTCTGGCCTGCGTGAATATCTGGGTGAACTGCAGGTCTCGGTGCCGGTCACCAAGATCGCCAAATGGAAGACGACAGTGCAGCTCGTCGCCATCGGATTCCTGATCGCCGGCCCGGCGGGCGACAAGATCATCCCCTATCTCAGCGAGTTCGGTATCGGGCTGTTGTGGATCGCGGCGGGGCTGACGCTCTATACGGGCTATGACTATTTCCGGGCGGGTCTCCGCCACGTCGTGGACTGAGCATGAAGGTCTTGTATTTTGCCCGCATCCGCCAGTTGGCCGGGCGCGGGTCCGATGACATCGAAGTGCCGGACAGGGTGAAGACGGTCGACGACCTGATCGCGTTCCTCGCCGGCCGCGATGAAAGCCTGGCGGCCGCCCTGGCCGATCGCCGCACGTTGCGCGCTGCGGTAGATCAGACCCATGCGTCACTTGAGGCCTCGATTGTCGGCGCGCGCGAAGTGGCCTTTTTTCCGCCGGTCACTGGCGGCTGATATCCGTTGACATGGCATCTGTGACGATCGTCACAGAATTCGCATGCGAATCCCGGCAATGGACGCGCCGCCGCAATCGCGGTGCCACCATTCCCGATCAACCTGCCATATCCGAAGGTTACGCCTGTGACATCCCATTCCGTTCTCAAGACCATGGCCGCCGCCCTTGCCCTTGCGACCCTAACCGCTGCCTGGACTCTGCCCACCCATGCCGAAGATCAAGTCACCCGCGGCAAATATCTTGTCGGCCTGATGGGATGCGGCGACTGCCACACGCCTGGTTACTTTCTCGGCAAGCCGGACATGAACCGGGCGCTCGCCGGCTCGGAGGTGGGTTTCGAAATCCCCGGCTTGGGCGTCTTTCATGGACCGAACCTCACGCCTGACAAGGACACCGGGCTCGGCAACTGGAACAAGGAGCAGATCATTGCGGCCATGACGACCGGACGGCGGCCCGACGGGCGCGAACTGGCCCCGGCCATGCCGTGGCGATCCTTCTCCTCGCTCACCGCCGATGATGCCGAGGCCATTGCGAGCTATCTGCAGACCCTGGCACCGGTTGCCAACAAGGTTCCAGGACCCTTCGGTCCCACCGAAAAGCCGACCGGTTTCGTGATGCGGGTGCATCCGCCGGGCGGTTGAACGGCTGTTTCCGCGTCCAGGCCGGCCGCTGCCCTCAGCAGTCGGAACGTGTATCTTCGGGCTGGGCCACCTCCATGGGGCGGCAGACCTCGAGCACCTGCTGTCTGAGCCATCGGTGCGCCGGGTTGCGGGTGTGGCGCTGGTGCCAATAGAGCTTGATCTCGGGCACCGGAATGCTGAAGGGCGGATCGAAGACCAGGAGGTCCTCCGCACCGGGTCCGTCCGTCATCTGTTGCGGGACGGCGGCGGCGAGGCCGCCATTGGCGACGCAGTGGATCAGTCCGTAAAAATGCGGGACGGCGAGAATCACCCGCCGGCGACGGCCAATCGTGGCCAGTGCCTCGTCGACCATGCCGCTGGTCGAACCATCGATCGAGCGGATCGCCCAGGGCAAGTCGCAAAAGACATCCAGCGGCAGGGGCACATCGGACGGCAAGCCGCCGATCGCCGGGTTATTCTTCGCGACAATGATCTTGAACGGAGAGTAGAACAGATGCGCGGTGTCGATCCACTCCGGAACATCGAGCGGCCGTTCCAGGGCCACGTCGATCACATCGTCCTTGAGCAGGCGTTCGACGTCGCCTCGCGCGCTGTCGAGAAAGCGCAGGGCGATGCGTCCGGACTGGCCGGCGACACGGCTGGCGAGGTTCGGCATCACCATTGTCGAAAAGAAGTCGCCGCCGAGAAGCGTGAAGGTGCGGTCCTGGGCCTTCGGGTCGAACTGGCGACCCTCGCCCAGCAACAGTTCGAGTGAGGCAAGCGCATCGCGAATGCCGGGAGCGAGAGTTTCGGCGCGTGGCGTCGGACACATGTCATTGCCCTGGCGCACAAACAGCCGGTCGCCCAGCAGATCGCGCAGGCGGCCAAGGGCGGCGCTGACTGCAGGTTGGCTCAGTCCGATCTGTTCGCCGGCGCGGCTCACGCTGCGCTCGCGCATGAGCGCATCGAAGACGCGCAGAAGGTTGAGATCGAAAGCGGCGAAATTCATCGCGTGGATAGGGCCCATAACATCATTCGATTTCATTTAGACCGCCGAGGCGCCTAGGGAAAGACAGTCACGCCAACGCGCCTACCGCGCAAGATCATGGAGAAGATATCATGGCCAAGATTTGCAGGACGTCTTCCGGCATGCGTGCTCTGCGGTTTCGCGATACGCTGGTTCGGGTGCGCATGTCTGCCGACGATGGCAGCGACGGCCTCTCAGTTCTTGAACATCGCGCCGCCAAGGGCGAAGCGCCGCCACTGCATGTTCACCGCAACGAGGATGAGGTCTTTCACGTGATCAGCGGCAAACTGCTGTTCGAAATCGATGGTGAGCGCATGACGGTCAGCGATGGTGACGTAGTGCTGGCGCCACGCGGTGTGCCGCACCGCTTCCTTGTGCAGTCGGACGCTGGCGCCCATTGGCTGACGATCATGCGGGGGCGCGATTTCGAGAGCCTGGTCCGCGATGTTTCCATGCCGACCGACATGTCCGATCCACCCGCCATCAGCCATCCGGGTCCCGAAGAGATTGCGGCACTCACGGCGGCCTGTTCGGCCAACGGCATCGACATCGTCGGTCCGCCGATGCACTGAGGTGGCGCGCGCCGCTCGCGTCACCAGAAGGGCGCGGGCGGTGGCAACGTGGCCCCGCAGGAACAAGCTTGCGCCGCATCGCTTGGCTTGCGCCGGTTCATGGCGCCACAGGCCTCGCAGCGGACCCAATAGGGGTTCATGCGTTCCTTGGTCCACACGCTGGTGAAGCCGTGCCTGGCAAGGCTGCCGTCATAGAAGCCCTTCTGGGCTTCAGAATGGGCACCTTCCTTCATCACCCGGCGCGAGGACTCAGGCGTGTCCCAGGCGCTGATGGTCACCATCCGTGTACCGATCACCGCCGTGGTGGCCCCGATGAACCCGTCCATCTTCAGCATGTCGATGAGCGAGGCGCGGGAGCCCTCCCGCACCTTCTGCACGGCCTCTGCATCGCGGGCTTCGAGAGAGGTGATGGAAAAAGCGCCAGGTTCCTGCAGTTTGCCGGTCTGGACCGATGTGGAGATGCCAAACCTGAATGGTCCGATTTCCTTGGGCTGGACGATGATATCGAGTCCCAGTTGCCGCGGCACCGCGCCGCCGTCGAAATAGCCGGTAACCGACTGGATCTGGCCGTTCTTCATCCGGAAGAAATCGGCGCCGCGCAGCGTGACTGTCTTGCCGGTGGGCGGCAGGCCCATCATGCTGCCGGTGTTGGTGCCCCTCATGAGCCATTGGGCGGCAATCAGGTCGGGGGCCATTTCGCCCACGCTCTCGGTCTCGAAGGTGAGATCTGGAAAGACGGCCCAGAGGCCTTCCATGTAGGCCCTGAAGGCCGCGCCCGAAATCGGCCCGCCGGAAGAAGGGTCCTCATAGGTGCCCGTATCATCCAGGGTAGCGAGCACCGCGTCCGCGTCGCGCGCAATCCAGCCGTTGAGATAACGGTTGACCGTCTCGATATTGCTCATGCTGCTGTCTCCTCCCGTTTCCCCGGAGGCTCAGCATGGAATCAATCAGGCTGTGGCGCAAGCAGCCGGTCAGGCGGCAGGGCGCACCGCATTGGTATAGGCGTCCATCAGACTCCGCGAGATGTTGCCCGGCTTGAAGCCATAAGGACCGATCTCGGCCACGGGCGTCACTTCGGCCGCGGAGCCGACGATGAAGCATTCGTTGAAGGTCGAGAGTTCCTCCGGCATGATCCGGCGCTCGATGATGTCGAGGCCTTGATCCTTGGCCAGCGCGATCACTGTCTTGCGGGTGATGCCATTGAGGAAACAGTCGGCGATCGGCGTGTGGATCGCGCCATCGCGGGTGAAGAAGATGTTGGCGCCGGTGCATTCGGCGACGCGGCCCTGCCAGTCGAGCATCATGGCGTCGGCATAGCCCTTCTTCTCCGCCCGGTGCTTCGAGAGTGTGCAGATCATGTAGAGGCCTGCCGCCTTGGCGTGCACTGGCGCGCAAGCGGGATCGGGCCTGCGGTATTCGGCGATGTCGAGCTTGATGCCCTTCATCTTGGTCTCGGGATCGAACATCGAGGGCCAGGCCCAGGTCGCAATCGCCACGTGGATCTTGTTGTGCTGGGCCGAGACCGCCATCATCTCGGAACCGCGCCAGGCGACGGGGCGGACATATTGATCGCCACCGCCATTGAGTTCCACCACCTTGTCCTTGGCGGCGTTGAGCTCGTCCACGGTATAGGGGATCGCGAAATCCATGATCGCCGCCGAATTGTGCAGCCGCTCGGAATGTTCACGCGACTTGAAAATCCTGCCGCCATAGGCGCGTTCGCCCTCGAAGACGCAGGACCCGTAATGCAGGCCATGAGTGAGGACGTGGACCTTGGCCTCCTTCCACGGCACGATCTCGCCGTTGAACCAGATCACGCCGTCGCGCTGGTCGAATGGGATGATGGTCATGGATTGGCGCTCCTGTCCGGCCTATATGATGTTGAGCAAGGACGCTGAAGGCTGGTTTGCGCAACATCATTTCGTTATGTCGGGGTGTAGCGTAACAAAATGGAAAAATATGTCAATATGGCTGACATAATTTCTGCTCAAGAAATGGGCGAGGCTGAAACCGTCGCCCTGATCGAGCTTCTGTTCTTCGCCTATCGCGATTTCGTGTCCGATCCTGATGCGATCCTGGAAGAGTTCGGATTTGGGCGGGCGCATCACCGAGTAGTGCATTTCGTCGGCCGCGATCCCGGCATGACGGTTCAGCAACTGCTTGATATCCTTCGGATTACCAAACAGAGCCTGGGGCGGGTACTCAAGGAACTGATCGACAAGGGCTATGTCTACCAGAAGGAGGGCGAGGCCGACCGGCGCCAGCGCCTGCTGTTCCTAACCGGGGAGGGCGAAGCCCTACGCCAGCGTTTGATGGGCCCGCAGAAGGCGCGAATCCGGCGAGCGCTGGAGAATTCCGGTGCGGAGGCGGCCCATTTTTATCGCCTCGCGCTCTACCACATGGTCGATCCGGATAACCAGGCAAGCGTCCGTGACTGGCTCGACCGGGTCAGCATCATCGGCGAAACAGGTCAGGACCGTGGATGAGGCCCCGCACATCTTGGTCGTCGACGATGACCGCCGCATTCGGCAATTGCTGCAGTCTTTCCTGTCCGAGAACGGTTTCCGCGTCTCGGTCGCGGCCTCGGCAGGGGAGGCGCGCGACAAGATGCGGGGCATGCTGTTCGATGTGATCGTGCTCGACATCATGATGCCCGGCGAGACCGGACTGGAGCTCACCCAATCGCTGCGGGCCCGCAACGACCGGGTGCCGGTCCTGATGTTGTCGGCGCTGGCCGATCCGGGTGACCGTATCACCGGTCTGGAGCGGGGCAGTGACGACTATCTGGCCAAGCCTTTCGAACCGCGCGAGTTGCTGTTGCGTATCCAGAATCTGCTGCGGCGGGGCCAGGCGTCCAGCACCGGGCGGCAGGAGGTTCAGTTCGGCAACTTCGTTTTCAACATGCAGCGCGGCGAATTGCGCAATGGCAGCGAGGTTGTCCGCCTCACCACGCGTGAACGCGATTTCCTGCGCCTGCTAGCGGCTCGCGCCGGCAGTCCGGTGGCGCGAAGCGAATTGGCACAGCCAGGCTCGGAGGAGGGCGCGCGCAGCGTCGATGTGCAGATCAACCGGCTCCGCCAGAAGATCGAAGACGATCCGTCCAATCCGCTCTACCTGCAGACGGTCCGCGGCGCGGGCTATGTGCTGCATATCGACTGAGGCGCGGTGATGCCCAGGCGAGTCAGCATCTACTACCGATTCAGCCGGTTCCTCGAACGGCACTTGCCGTCTGGCCTGTTTCCTCGGGCGCTGATCATCCTTGCGGCACCCATGGTGTTGATGCAAACCATCATGACCGGCCTCATCCTCGATCGCCACTGGGACAACGTGACCAAGGTCCTGTCGCGGTCGGTTGCTCGCGACATCGGTCTCCTGGTGCAGCTCTATGACGAGTCGGACAAGAGCGAGCAGGCCCTCGTCCGCATCCAGACCATGGCCAACCAGCGGCTGCGGCTTGGCCTGCAATATCAGCACGATACGGCCTTGCCCGCGCCCTTACCGGAGCCGTTCTTCTCGCCGGTTGATATTCGCCTCAAGCGTTATCTGGAGTGGGATGTGGGCCGGCCGTTCTGGGTCGATACGCGGCGTTCGGACGACCTCATCGACATTCGCGTTGAGCCGGAACCGGGACTTGTGTTCCGCATGCTCACCGCCGAGGCGCGGGCCTATGCGGCCAATACCTATGGGCTGTTGCTGTGGATGCTGGTGTCGTCGCTGCTGCTTCTCGGCATTGCCATCGCCTTCCTGCGCAAGCAGATCAGCCCAATCGTCGATCTGGCGCGGGCGGCGCAGAGTTTCGGTACCGGGCGCGAGGCGGCGGATTTCCATCCGCGCGGGGCGGCCGAGGTTCGCCTCGCGGGCGAGGCGTTTCTCGACATGCGCGACCGTATCGCCCGGCAGGTCGAGCAGCGCACTGCCATGCTCGCCGGGGTGAGCCATGACCTCCGCACGATCCTGACGCGGTTCAAGCTGGAACTGGCGTTTCTGGGCGATGGTCCCAAGGTCCAGCCGCTGAAGGAAGACGTGGAAGAGATGCAGCGCATGCTCGAGGCCTACATGGCCTTCGTCAAAGGCGATGGCGGGGAGGCCACCGAGGTTGCGGATCTCGGCGTGCTGGTCGCCGCTGCAGCGCGCACTGTCCGGCGGAAGTCGGGAAAGGTCGACATCAGCATTCCCGAGGGTCTCAGCGCGCGGCTCAAGCCCAATGCCTTCCGGCGCCTGCTGGCCAATCTCATCGGCAATGCCACCCGTCACGCCAGGACGGTGTGGGTGGGTGCCAGCATTGCCGGGCACATGCTGATCGTGACGGTCGACGATGATGGGCCGGGCATTCCCGCCGACAAGCGGGCCGAGGCTTTCCGGCCCTTCGTCCGTCTCGACAATGCCCGCAATCTCGATGAGACCGGCACGGGTCTCGGTTTGGCCATCGCGCTCGATATCGCCCGCGCGCACGGTGGCGACCTGCGGCTCGAAGATAGTCCGAAAGGCGGGCTTCGCGCCGTGGTAGAAATTCCGGTATGATGGCAGAATGATGGATTATCGTCTCGATCCCCTTTGGCTCAAGCTGAACCTCACCGGTCTTCAGGGTGCGCAGGCCCTGGCCCCCTTCATGGACCTGTTGCAGAAGCAGATGGGCTGGAATGCCAACATGGCCACCCGGGTCATCGAGGAATATCGCAAGTTCCTCTTTCTGGCCATGCGGGCCGGCCACCAGGTCATCCCACCAGGCGTGATCAATGACGTGTGGATGCTGCATCTACAGAACGCCCAGAACTACTGGGAGCAACTCGGGCAGATGATCGCCGACCGGCCCATGGCGGGCGGCCTGGACGCAAAATCCTTTAGCAGCATGATCGACCCCTGGAAGCAGACCCTCGAATCCTATGAGAAGATCTTCGGCACCAAGCCGCCGATGGATATCTGGGGATCAGGACCCGCCACGGAAAACAATCCTTGGATGCAGTGGATGCAGTCGATGAAGAAGATGTGGGGAATGGGGTAGGTGTCGCGAACGAGCGTCTGAAATGGCAAGTCGCCATGGCAGCTCACGCCCCTGTACCGACCTCCACAAATGATGCCAGGCGCCTCTTCGTCACTCGATTATGCTGCTGGTCACAAAGACCAGCGCAACACCGAGGACAATAAGGCCGCCCAGCAGGGAAAGTACGAGAGGCAAATCGTAGTACCAGCAAGCGATGGCGCTCGCCCCCGTTCCGATTGCAAACGCGGCGATCATCTTGAAAACATCACGCATGAGGTTTCCCGCGATGGTCGCAAGGATTTCCAGAATGCCGCGTGCTACGGCAGCGATGGTCCAGTCTGGCTTCTTGCTCATGAATTTATTCCCGGCATGATCAGCAGAAGTGCACAATTATCCTGCATCCTCAGATGAGGCGATCTGGCGCAATGGCAGCGGCGTCCGCATGACGCCAATCGGTCGCGCAAGCATGTGTGGCCGCTCTAGAACAGCCGTCCGCCATTCGGCACGCCGCGTTCCACAGCTGCCAGCACCACCTCGCCCGACTCGTCGGGAAAGCCGAGGGTGAGCACTTCCGACATGAAGGGGCCGATCTGGCGCGGCGGGAAATTGACCACCGCCGCCACCTGGCGGCCCATCAGGCTTTCCGGCGTATAGTGCTTGGTGATCTGGGCAGACGACTTCCTGATGCCGATGTCCGGGCCGAAGTCGATCTTCAGCTTGAAGGCGGGCTTGCGCGCCTCGGGGAAGTGATCGACACCGACGATGGTGCCGATGCGGATGTCCACTTTCAGAAAGTCGTCGTAGCTGATGGACATGGTGTTCTTCTAGCTTGCAAGTTCGCGGGAGCGTTGGGTGGCCGCCGCGATCGCCTGATCGAACAGCGGTTGCATGCCGTTCTCGGCCATCAGCACTTGCAAGGCTGCGTAGGTGGTGCCCTTGGGCGAGGTCACGTTCTGGCGCAGGGTTGCGGCATCGATTCCGGAGACCCGCATCAGTTCGCCTGAACCCGCGACTGTGGCCCGCGCCAGTTGCATGGCGAGGTCGGCGGGCAAGCCTACCTTCACGCCGGCCGCAGCCAGGCATTCAGTCAGATAGAAGACATAGGCCGGACCTGATCCGGAGACTGCGGTCACGGCATCGATCATCGCTTCGTCCGCCACCGTCACCACCTCGCCGATCGCCGAAAGCAGGGCGCGGGCAAGGTCCATCTGGGCCGCGCTCACATTGCCGTTGGCGGCCATGGCGGTTATGCCCCGGCCGACGGCTGCGGGGGTATTGGGAATGGTGCGTATCACTGCCGAGTCGGCGCCGAAATGGCGTTCGAATGACGCGATGGTCTTGCCCGCCGCCACCGACAGGATCAGGGGCTTCGAGGCCTTCAGCGATGCAACGCCGGGCAGCACGTCCTCCATGACTTGTGGTTTCACGGCGATGAGCACCACTTCGGCGTCGGTCACGCCGGTGACCGGCGGATTGAGGCTGACCCCTTTGTCTGCGAGCATGGCCTTGACTTCGGCCGGCGGATTGGGATCGAGCGCCACGATCTGCTTCGGATCGGCGCCGCCCTTCAGCCAACCTTCCAGCATGGCGCCGCCCATCTTTCCGGCGCCGACCAGAACCAGCGTTCCTCTGAGCTTGATCATCAGGCTTCCCCCATGGTTTCGAGCAGGCTCGATTCGAGCGCCTCCCTGGCGCAGCGGCCGGCCCAGATCACGAATTGCATGGCGGGGAAATAGCGCTCGCAGGTCTCCAGCGCCAGCCGAATCAGTGCCTCGCATTGGGCATCATTGGCCTCGGCGCCACCGGTGAGCAGGAGATTGTTGCGGAACACGATGCTGCCGTCGCTGAGCCAGAGGTCGAAATGGCCGTGCAGCAGTTGCTCGTTGATGAGCGCCAGCAGGCGGCCCAGTTCGTCGCGGCGGGGAGCCGGTGCCTTCATGTCGAAGGTTGCGGCCACGTGCAGCGTCTCAAGATCGTCGCGCCAGCACATGTTGAGCATCAGGTCGCTCCAGCCGCCCTCCAGCCGCATCGCGACTTCCGACGGCGTCGTCCGGTCGAAACTCCAGTGATAGGCCTCCGCCAGCCGCTCGACCCGATCGAGTGGATTGGTGCTGTCATGGTCATAGCTCTCGAGGCCGGGCATACGTCGTTTCTCCGCAGGCTGAAGAATCACGTTCAGCGCTGGGATGACCGTGCACAAGCGCGTGAGTCGCGGCAAGAGCGGGAATCATCTGCAAGGTGATTCCTCCACATGGAATTTGCACGGAGGCGAGGAGTTGAGATCACCCGCACGGCAGAAGGCCCACCTGATTCGGCCTAGGTCGATCGCCGGATGGACGGTCAGGTAATCGTGCCCGACCATTCGCCAGTCTAGTCGGCGCGTGTATCCGATGGTGATTCGGCGGCCGGCGCCAGCCTGGCCTCAAGTGCGGCGAGACGGGCGGAGAGCGCATCGTTTTCCTCGCGCGCCTTCTGGGCCATGGCCTTCACAGCCTCGAACTCCTCGCGCTTGACCACCTCCATGGAATTTAGCACGCGCTCCATCTGAGCCTGAATCAACGTGTCGAATTCGCGGCGAGCGCCCTGTGCGGCGCCGGCGGCGCTGGTCATCAGTTTGGCGAGTTCGTCGAAGAAACGCGATTGGGTGGTAGTCATGGCGAGGCCTTTCGTTGCGCCCTAGCTATGAGTTTCGGGGTCAATGTTCAAGTGCGGCATGAGCGCCTGCCGCGTGCACCTTGACGTTCGCCCGTGGGGCGCACACTCTCGGCAATCATGCCTGATTTTGCCGTCCTCGCCTATCCCAACATCGATCCGGTGATCTTCTCGGTGGGGCCGTTCGCCCTTCGCTGGTATGCGCTCGCCTATGTCGTCGGCCTGGTCTTTGCGTCCTGGTACATGAAGCGGCTGGTCGGCAATCCGGCGCTGTGGCGCGGCGTAGCACCGACCATGACGCGGCCCCAGGTCGATGATTTCTTCGTGTGGTCGGTGCTCGGCGTGGTGCTGGGCGGGCGGCTGGGTTACGTGCTGTTCTACAATCCGCTGCATTATCTCGGCCATCCGCTCGACATCCCAAAGATGTGGGACGGCGGCATGTCGTTCCATGGCGGATTTCTCGGCGTCGTGGCCGCATGCCTGGTCTACGCGCGAAGGATCGGCACCACCCTCGACCGGATGCTCGATCTGGGCGCTGCTTCGGTGCCGGTGGGACTGGGTCTGGGGCGGCTGGCCAATTTCATCAATGGCGAATTGTGGGGAAGGGCCACCGACGTGCCATGGGCCTTCGTCTTTCCCGGCGATCCGCTACAGGTGCCGCGCCACGCCAGCCAGCTTTATGAGGCGCTGCTGGAGGGCCTCGTCTTGTTCGTATTGGTGCGCATCGCCACCCACCGCTTCGGAGCGCTGGCCCATGCCGGGCGGGCATCGGGCATCTTTGCGCTGTGGTATGGGCTGTCGCGGATCGTGGCCGAATTCTTCCGCGAGCCCGATGCCCAGCTTGGCTATTTCGCCGGTTTTCTCACCATGGGGATGATTCTGTCGCTGCCGCTCTGCGCGGTCGGCATCTGGCTGCTGGCCCGGTCGCGCCGTGACCCCGCTTGAACGCCAGATCCGCGACATCATCGCCAGCGACGGACCGCTCCGCCTCGACCGTTACATGGCACTGTGCCTCGGCGCACCGGATCATGGTTATTACATGAGCCGTGACCCCTTCGGCGCGGAAGGCGATTTCATCACCGCGCCGGAGGTGAGCCAGGTGTTCGGCGAGTTGATCGGCGTCTGGTGTGCCGGGGCCTGGGCGGCGATGGGTCAACCCGCGGCCTTCAACCTCGTGGAGCTGGGCCCAGGCCGCGGCACCCTGATGGCCGACATGCTGCGCACGCTTGCCAGGGCTGCACCGGCGATGCGGGCCGCAGCGGCAGTACATCTTGTTGACATGAGCCCGGTCCTCCGCAGCCTTCAGGCCCGTACGCTGGGCCAAGCCGGGGCCACATGGCACGAGTCCCTCGACAGCCTACCCGACGGCCCGACAATCCTCGTGGCCAACGAGTTCTTCGACGCGATCCCGATCCGCCAGTTCGAAAGGCGGGATGGCCGCTGGCATGAACGGGTGATCGGCCTCAGGGAGGACAAACTGGTGCTTGGTCTGGCCATGGCGGATCTGGGCGGGCAAGGGTCCGACGGCGACGTCATCGAGTTCGCCCCGGCCCGGTCCGACATTGCCAGGGCGATCGGCAGCCGGCTGCGGCAGCATCCGGGCGCCGCCCTGATTATCGACTATGGCCATGCCCAAACCGCCCCGGGCGACACATTGCAAGCCATGCGACAGCATCGCCAGGTCTCGATCCTCGAAACGCCGGGCGCAACCGATCTTACCTCCCATGTCGATTTCGAGGCGCTTGCCAAGGCGCTGGCGGCGGAAGGAGCCGCCGTTTATCCACTCCTGTCCCAGCGGGCCTTCCTTCTCGCCATGGGGATCGAGCAGCGATTCGCCATGCTGTCGGCGCGGGCCGATGCGACGACGAAGGCAGTGCTGGCCCGGCAGATGACGAGGCTTGCAGCCGCTGATCAGATGGGTAACCTGTTCAAGATTCTGGCCGCCACGTCGGCCGGTCTCGCAACACCTTATCCATTCGGGCGCCAATGATCACTTCTGATGCCTTGACGGTCCCTGGCCTGTCTCACGGTTTCTTCACCCGCGAGGGCGGGCACTCGGCCGGCATCTTTGCAACGCTCAATTGCGGCATGGGCTCGGGCGACGACAAGGAAACCGTTCGGTGCAATCGGAGGGTGGTGGCCGGTGCCTTGGGGGTAGAGGAACCACGTCTGCTGACCGTGCACCAGGTTCACAGTCCTGATGCGGTCGTGGTTTCAACTCCGTGGACGGGCGACGAACGGCCGCGAGCCGATGCGCTGGTCTGCACGACGCCGGGGCTAGCCATCGCGGTTCTGACAGCCGATTGCGGGCCGATCCTCTTTGCCGATGTCAGGGCCAGGGTCATTGGCGCGGCCCATGCCGGCTGGAAGGGCGCACTGGCCGGCGTGACCGCCCGCACGCTCGATGTCATGGAGCGGCATGGCGCGCGCCGCGAGAATATCATTGCGGTGATCGGCCCGACGATCTCGCAGGCAGCCTACGAAGTGGGACCTGAGTTTCCGGCCCGGTTCACCGACGAGGATCCGGCCAATGCCCGCTATTTCCGGCCGTCCGAACGGCCGGCACACGCCATGTTCGATCTTCCGGGCTATCTCGCCGACCGGTTGCGGCGCGAGGGTACGGGGCAGGTGGTCAATCTGTCGCTCTGCACCTTCAGTGACGAAAGCCGCTTCTTCAGCTATCGCCGCACCACGCACCGCAATGAGAGGGATTACGGGCGGCAGATTTCGGCAATCGCCCTCAAAGAGGATTGAGCCATGGCGCTCCATTTCGACCGGGCGGAATACAAGGCCCGCATTGCCGCTGTGACCGCTGCGATGACGGCCCGCGGGCTCGACGGCCTGCTGATGTTTCAGCAGGAGAGCATGTATTACCTGACGGGTTACGACACCTTCGGTTTCTGCTTCTTCCAGTGCCTCTATCTCGGCGCTGATGGCAGGCTGGCGCTGCTCACGCGCTCCGCCGACCTGCGCCAGGCGCGCCACACCTCGATCATCGACGACATCCGGATCTGGACCGACGAGGCCGGTGCCAGGCCCGCCACTCAGTTGCGCGACATGCTCGCCGATCTCGGGGCCAAGGGGCGGATGCTCGGCATCGAAACCGAGTCCTATGGCCTCACCCACTACAACGGCAAGGCCGTGGATGTGGCGCTGTCCGGTTTCTGCCGGCTGGCGGAAGCCAACGATCTGGTCAACATGATCCGCCTGGTCAAGTCGCCGGCCGAACTCAAATATGTGCGCAGGGCGGGGGACCTGGGCGATGCCGCCCTCAAGGCGGCGATCCGCGAGACCAGGGCCGGAGCCGACGAGGGCGAAATTCTCGCCGCCCAGCAGGGCGCCGTCTTTGCCGGTGGCGGCGATTACCCGGCCAATGAATTCATCATCGGTTCGGGACGTGACGCGCTGCTCTGCCGATACAAGTCGGGGCGCCGCAAGCTGACCAAGCGTGACCAGCTCACGCTCGAATGGGCGGGCGTCTATCGCCATTATCACGCCGCCTTCATGCGCACGCTGATTGTCGGCAAGCCGACGAAGCATCACATTGCCATGCACGATGCGGCGCGCGCCGCCCTGGCCGAGGTTGAGACCCAGCTGGTGCCCGGCAAGACCGCCGGTGACGTCTTCGACGCCCATGCCAGGGTGATGGATGACCATGGAATGAAGGATCACCGGCTCAATGCCTGTGGCTATTCGCTCGGCGCCAAGTTCACTCCGTCGTGGATGGACAGCCCCATGTTCTATCGCGGAAATCCGGTGATGATCGGACCCGGCATGGTGTTTTTCGCCCACATGATCCTGATGAATTCCGACGCGGGCGCTGCCTATTGCCTTGGAAGAACCTACATCATTGGGGAAAAGGGGCCCGAGGCGGTATCCCGTCACCCTCTGGAGATGATAATCCGTTAAAAATGCGGCCGTTGGACATGTTGGGTCGTCTGCAGCACCTTATCCGGCGCGGAGGCATTGTCGCGATGCTCTTCGGGCTGGTTATTGTGCTGGCCTCCTGTGGCAGCGGATCGACCTATGACCCGGTGGACGGAACCGTCAAGAATCCAGGCAAGACGGTACCGCCGGTGATGCTGCAGGCAATCGAAGGCGTGCCGGCGGGCCAGCTGGGTGGCCTAACGTCAGCCCTGGCGGTGGCGGCTGGCCAGCGCGACATCGGACTTGTCGAGGGCGGCGGGTTCCAAGGCGGCAATTTCACACTCTCCGGCCGGCTGCAGGCGATGGCCCGGAGTGCCGACGTCCAGGTCGTCTACCAGTGGCAGTTGCGTGACGCGGAGGGGGGAGTGGTCCACACGGTTGATGGCTTCGAGAATGCCGGCCTGTTCGCCGGTGGCGACGCCTGGGGCGCGGTGACGCCTGCCACCCTGGAGCGTATCGCCCGGGCCACGGCGGATTCCCTGGCCGGGCGGCTGGCGACGCTGGGCTTTGCCACCCGGCTTGCGGCGCTCTACATGCCGCCGCCCGAGTATTTCGTCATGGCCGGCGTGGGGGCTGAGCGCGAGATCGACTTCGAGACGCTCAACGGACCTGATCCAGCCATGGCCGCCACGGACGGGCTCGGACCGGAAGCTGACGTGACCGCGGAGGCGTCCCCCGAAGTGGCCGAACGGACGGCGCAGGCCGAGGCGGCCGAAACCCCGCAGAAGTCGGTGGAGGCGCCGCAGAAGCCGGGTCCAAAAGGAAAGTTCGAAATTCGCGCCGTGGCGGTGCTGCCGGTCAAGGGTGCCGGCGGGAAGAACGACCCGGAACTCACCAGCGCCATGCGCCGCACTCTGGCGGCGGCCGGATGGCCGGTGGTGTCCAGGCCCCAGGCCGATGCCATCACCATCGTCGGCAAGGTCAAGATGTCGAAGGCCCGGGATGGCGGCCAGGACGTGTCGGTGCGCTGGGAGGTGAAGACGCCGACGGGCGGCCAGTTGGGCGATGTCAAGCAGGCCAACCGCGTGCCGGCAGGCACGCTCGACGCAGGCTGGGGCGATGCCGCCTTCGCCGTCGCCGAAGCCGCCGCCATGGGCATCTTCGATATCGTGAAGCGCTACCAGTAGCAAACCACCGTCTACGCCACCCCGCGACCTTTTGTGCATAGGAACAATTGTTGCTTTGCAAGAGCGGCACCCGGCGGTTATAGACCCGGCCAGCAGGGCCAAGGGGATCATGGACATGATGAAAATTGTGGCGGGCAACAGCAACCGGCCGCTTGCGGAAGCCATCTGTTCCTATCTCAACCTGACCATGACCAAGGCGGTCGTGAAGCGTTTCAACGACATGGAGATCTTCGTCGAGATCCAGGAAAACGTGCGTGGCCAGGACATGTTCATCGTCCAGTCCACGTCGTTTCCCACCAACGACCACCTGATGGAATTGCTGATCATCACCGACGCGCTGAAACGCGCCTCGGCGCGGCGCATCACGGCCGTCATTCCCTATTTCGGCTATGCCCGACAGGACCGGAAGCCGGGGCCGCGCACACCGATCTCGGCCAAGCTGGTGGCCAACCTCATCACCCGCGCCGGTGCCGACCGGGTGCTCACCATCGATCTCCACGCTGGCCAGATCCAGGGCTTTTTCGACATTCCGACCGACAACCTGTTTTCTGGCCCCGTATTCGTGCGCGACATCAAGCAGCACTACGACACCAACAACACTGTCGTGGTTTCACCTGATGTCGGCGGCGTGGTCCGGGCCCGGGCGCTGGCCAAGCGGCTGGACACGCCCCTGGCCATCGTCGACAAGCGGCGCGAGCGGGCAGGCGAGTCCGAGGTTATGAACATCATCGGCGAAGTCGAGGGCAAGTCCTGCATCCTGATCGACGACATCGTGGATTCCGGCGGAACCCTGTGCAATGCCGCCGAAGCGCTGCTCGCCCAGGGCGCCAAGGATGTGACCGCCTATATCACCCATGGTGTGCTGTCGGGCGGCGCGGTGGCGCGCATCACTTCGTCCAAGCTGAAGAACCTGGTGATCACCGACTCGATCATGCCGACCGAGGCCGTCAAGATCGCCCGCAACATCCGGGTGATTTCGGTAGCTTCGCTGCTCGGCGAGGCCATCGGCCGCACGAGCCGCGAAGAGAGCGTTTCGAGCCTGTTCGAATAGCGGCGACATCAGGTCGACCCGCAACCTTGCGCTGGCCGCCGGCATCCGCTATAGGCCCCACGCCCGCCGGCGTCGTTCACCCCTGGAGGAAGGCTGTGCGGGCTTGACCATATCAGGAGTATAAGATGTCCAAGATCGTGCAGCTCAAGGCCGCGCCGCGGGCCCGGGCAGGCAAGGGGGCCTCCCGTGCAGTTCGTCGCGAAGGTCTCGTTCCCGGTGTCGTCTACGGCGACAAGAAGGAACCCCAACTGATTTCTCTCGTCTACCGTGATCTCGACCCCCATGTGCAGACCGGCCGTTTTCTGGCGACGCTGATCGACCTCGAAGTGGACGGCAAGACGGTGCGCGCTATCCCGCGCGATGTGCAGTTCGAGCCGGTTCGCGACTTCATCGTTCACGTCGACTTCCTGCGGCTGGGCAAGGACGCCCGCTTCATCGTTGACGTGCCGGTGCATTTCTCCGGCCAGGAAGGGGCGCCCGGCGTCAAGGCCGGTGGTGCGTTCAACTTCGTGTCGCACGCGGTGCCGCTCTACTGCACCGCCGATGTCATCCCCGATCAGATCGAGGTGGATTGCAGCGCCATGCAGATCGGCCAGTCGGTCCATCTGTCGCAGATCCAGCTGCCGGAAGG
>JAGRLX010000144.1 GCA_020441605.1 Alphaproteobacteria bacterium | reverse complement strand
ATCAAGCACGACATCTCGGTTCCGGTCTCGAAGGTGCCCGACTTCATCCGCGAGGCCGATGCGGCTGTCAGCCGCTTCATGCCCGGAACGCGTTTCGTGACCTTCGGCCACATGGGCGATGGCAATATCCACTACAATGTGTCGCAGCCGGTGGGGATGAACACCCGCGCCTTCGTCGACAGCTGGGATGCGATGAACGACGTGGTCTTCGCTGTGGTACAGAATCTGGGCGGATCGATCAGCGCTGAACACGGCATGGGCCGGCTCAAGGCGCGCCACATGGCCCATATCAAGTCGCCGGTCGAACTCGAGATGATGCGGGGCCTCAAGCGACTCTTCGACCCCCTGAACATCCTCAACCCCGGGCGGGTCTTGCCGTGACAATAACATTCCGCGAGATCGGCGATGGCGACGTCGAGGCCGTCGTCGCGCTTTGGCAGGCGTGCGGGCTCGTCCGCGCATGGAATGATCCGTACAAGGACATTTCCTTTGCCAGGGAGAGCGCGTCCTCCACAATCCTCGTCGGCATGGATCAGACGCGCATCGTAGCCTCGGCCATGGTCGGTCACGACGGTCACCGCGGCATGCTCTACTATGTTGCCGTAGATCCGTCGCTGCAGGGCAAGGGCATCGGCAAGGCTATGGTGCGGGCCGCCGAAGCCTGGCTGGGTGAACGCGGCGTCTGGAAGGTCAATCTCCTGGTCCGGTCGGAGAACGACAGGGTGAGGGGCTTCTACGAAGCCCTGGGCTATGAGGTGAACCCGGTATTCTGCATGGCGCGGAGGATCACCGCGTGACGGCCGGCGCCGTGCTGTCGATCAGACCCTATGACGCAGACGATCTTGACCACGTCATCACGATCTTTCAGCGCGCCATCCGCGAGGTGGCCAGCAAGGATTACGATGCAGCGCAGATCGCGGCGTGGTCGGCGGTCGACCGCCAGGAATGGGCGGATCATCGCCTATCGCGCCCAACCTGGGTCGCTGAAATGGATGGCCGCCCCGCGGGCTTCACCGATTTCGAAGCGGATGGCCATCTGGACATGATGTTTGTCCACCCGGACTTCCTGCGACGGGGCGTCGCCACGGCCCTGCTGCGGTTGGTGGAGACTGCAGCCAGGGCGCAAGGCACTACAAGGATATTTACCGAAGCAAGCATCACGGCCCGGCCCTTCTTCCTTCGCCGGGGTTTCAGACTGGTCGCCGCCCAGGCTGTTCGCTGCAATGGCCAGACCCTGACCAATTTCAGGATGGAAAAGACACTCGGGATCGGGGCTTGGCCCACCTCCGGCTAGATCAGTTTCATCTGTCCCGGCTTTTCAGCAGGCGCCTGTTTCGGCGGGGGCGGGGTACGTGCGATGCGGGTCGGTTCCACCGCAAAATAGCCATCGCGGATCGGATGGATCAGTGCCTGGGCATCGGCGCTGTCGCCGGTCAGCCAGGTCTCGTAGTCGCCGGGCTCGACCACCACTGGCATGCGGTCGTGGATTTCGGCCACCTCGCGGTTCGGCGTGGTGGTGATGATCACGCCGGTCTCGAGCTCTGATCCATCGGCGTCCATCCAGTGCTCCCAGAGGCCGGCGAAGGCAAAAAGCCCGTCATCCGGGCGATGGATGAAATAGGGAATCTTACGGCCGGGCACATCGCCCAGCCATTCATAGAAGCCATCGACCGGGATCAGGCAGCGGCGGCGCCTGAAGGCATTGCGAAACGAAGGCTTTTCGGCAACGGTCTCACCACGGGCGTTGATCAGTGGTTTGCCGGGCTTCACTTCCTTGGCCCATCCCGGAACGAAGCCCCAGCGCACGAGGGCGAAGCTCCGCACCCCCTGGTCCATGCGGACGATGGCGATCGGCCCGCCCGGCGCCACATATTGGCGCGGGGGACAATCGGCCATTTCCCGGTAGTTGAAAAGGTTCCGGGTTTCCTCCGCACCCTTTCTGAAGCTATATAGTCCGCACATGCCGCGAGACTACTCCTGATGAGCACTCCATCTCAACACCTCCCAAAGCTGGGAGCGTCGGCCTGCGTCTGGCGCAATGGACGCGTTCTGCTGGCACAACGGGCCAAACCGCCGGCGGGGATCTGGGCGCTCCCCGGCGGGCATGTGGAACTCGGCGAGTCGACCGCCGAAGCCGCCCGCCGCGAACTCATGGAAGAAACCGGGCTCTCGGCACGGCTCGACACGCTCGTTGGCGTCTTCGACGTGATTCGCCGCGATGCGGCTGGAACCGTCACCCTGCATTATGCCATCGCTTGCTATGGCGGCTTGGCGGACGCCGGTGAACCGGTGGCGGCCAGCGATGCCCAGGCTGTCGAGTGGGCCGATCCGGATGCGCTGGGTCGCTACCATCTGGCGCCGCAGGTGCACGAGGCCGTGC
Source organism: Alphaproteobacteria bacterium (assembly GCA_020441605.1). Next base: position 18,446 of record JAGRLX010000144.1, on the reverse strand, counting down.
TGCGTGCCAGACAGCTCCTGAAGCTTTGACGCGAATGCCAGCGAAGAAATTAACCTTCCTTTAAGTATCGAGTCGCCTGCCCCGGTTCAGGCGCTAAGGTGCCATCGGAAGGCCACGGCGGGGGGACATGCCATGGCCAGTGTGGTGCTTTGATACTGGGTTACATGCTGAAAACTGACACCAATCCGGAACACGCAAGATCAGCAGCCGAGGCCAAGCACCTTGCTCTGCGCTATCTCATGGAAGCCTGGCACGATGCGATCTATGATGGTGTTGATCCGGATTGCCTGGCGACGGCCGCGATCTTTGCCGCGCTGTCGGACATGATCGGCTGCTATGGCGAGGAACCGGTGGCGCAGATGTGCGAACGGCTTCCCGAACGGGTGCGGGCGGGTGAGTTCACATTGCAGAAGACTACCCAGTAATTCCTGTCAGAACACTGCCTCCATCAGCAACGCGAAGCCGAAGCCGGCGATCAATATGCCGGCCCAGCGGTTGATGCGGTCGAGCACCGCTTCCGTCAGCCGGGTCTTCAGGTGATGGACGGTTAAGCTCAGGAACGACCACCAGAGCAGTCCGCCCAGACCCACCCCGGCCACAACCGTCAGCGAGCGGCCGGAGGCGCTTCCCAGCCGGAGTACCGGGCTCATGGTACCGAAGATCGCCAGAATTCCGAAGAAGGTACCGGGATTGGTGAGCGCCAAGACCAATGTCGTGAAGAACTTGCGCGTGATGACACCCGCACGCGAAGGCTCGCCATCGTCATTGACGGCAAGCGTCACGTGATGGCGCGCAGTCCGCACGCCGATCACCACCAACAGGAAGCCACCGATCAAGGTGAGAGGCAGGGCATAATCGACGATGAATCGCTCCACCGAGCGGACACCATAGGCCGCGACGGTCGCAAAGATCACATCGGCAAGCACCGATCCCAGTCCGGCCATGACCGCCACCGCCACGCCCCTTCGGATGGCGGCGCGCACGACAATGATGTTGACCGGCCCCAGCGGTGCCGTCACCGACAGTCCGATGGCGACGCCGGTCACCAGAAGCGCAAGGTCCATCACCTAGCGGATATCGACGACCACGCGACCGCGAACCTGGCCGGCAACGATGTCGGCTGCAACGCGCGGTACGTCCTCGAGCTTCACGTGAGTGGTGAGCTTGCGCAGCTTGCCGAGGTCGAGATCGCGGGCGATGCGTTCCCAGCACTTGAGCCGGCGCGGCATGGGGGTGGTGACCGAATTGACGCCGATAAGCTTCACGCCGCGCAGGATGAAGGGCGCGACGCTGGTCGGCAGATCCATGCCCTGGGCCAGGCCGCAAGCAGCAACGGTTCCTTCGGGATTGATCTGCGACAGCACGTTGGCGAGGGTCACCGATCCCACCGAATCGACGCAAGCGGCCCAGCGCGTCTTGGCCAGGGGCTTCACCGGGGTGTTGAATTCAGCGCGGTCGATGACGCCGGCGGCCCCAAGATCCTTGAGGAACGGCTCTTCGGACATGCGGCCGGTGGAGGCAATGACGCGATAGCCGAGCTTGGCCAGAATGACGATGGCCGTCGTGCCAACGCCGCCGGCCGCCCCAGTTACCAGAACGTCGCCATCGGACGGCTTGACCCCCTGCTCTTCCAGGGCCATCACGCAGAGCATCGCGGTGTAGCCGGCAACTCCGACTGCCATGCAATCTGCCGTGGTCCAGCCCTTGGGTACAGGCACTAGCCAGTCGCCGGGAATGCGCGCCAGTTCCGCATAGCCGCCATTGTGCTGTTCCCCCACGCCCCAGCCGTTCAGCACCACCTGGTCGCCGGCCTTCCACCCTGGGTGGGTCGACTCACGTACCGTGCCAGCGAGATCAATGCCGGGAATCAGCGGATACTTGCGGATAATGGGCGCCTTGCCGGTGACCGCCAGGCCGTCTTTGTAGTTCACCGAGGAATGGGACACCTCGATCAGTACGTCACCATCGGTGAGCACGCTGTCTTCGAGGGTGACGAAGTCGACCTTCTGACCCTGGTCTGTCTTGCTGATCTGGATGGCGCGGAACGACATGGTCTCTCCTGTCAAAGGGCTTCATTGAAACGAATGGGCTGACCCCGAGCCTCGCCCAGGATTTCATCTTCCCACATCACCCGCTTGCCGCGGACAAAGGTGCCCACCGGCCAGCCGGTCACGGTCATGCCATGATAGGGTGTCCACTTGCAGCGGCTCTCGATCCATTCATTGGTGATTTCGCGCTTCGCCTGCAAGTCGACGATAGTCAAATCCGCGTCATAGCCCTCGGCGATGCGGCCCTTGCCGGCGATGCCGAAAATACGCGACGGCCCATGGGATGTGAGATCGACAAAGCGCTCGATCGAGAGCCTACCCTTGCTGACGAAATCGAGCATGACCGGCACCAGGGTCTGCAGGCCCGGCATGCCGGACGGCGATTGCGGATAGGGTTTGGCCTTCTCGTCCAGCGTATGGGGGGCATGGTCCGATCCCAGAACATCGACGAGGCCCGATTGCAGCGCCTTCCAGATGGCCAGGCGATGTTGGGCCTCACGCACTGGCGGGTTCATCTGGATCAGGGTGCCGAGCCGGGCGTAGTCCTCAAGGGCGAAAGACAAATGATGTGGCGTCACTTCGACGGTAGCGATATCGCGGTTGGCGGCCAGCAGCGGGAATTCATCGGCGGTCGAGACATGGAGCACGTGGATGCGCTTGCCTGCCGCACGGGCGAGCCGCAGCAAGCGCTCGGTGCAGAGCCGTGCCGCCTCGGCATCGCGCCAGACCGGGTGGCTTGCCGCTTCGCCGGGGCGCTGTTCACCCTTGCGGGCATTGAGCCGGAACTCATCCTCGCTATGGAAGGCGGCGCGGCGGCGGATGTTGGCGAGGATCCGGGCTATTCCCTCGTCGTCCTCGACCAGCAGGGTTCCCGTGGACGAACCCATGAACACCTTGGTGCCGGCGCACCCCGGAAGCCGCTCCAGATCGCCCAGCACGTGGGCATTGTCGCGGGTACCGCCCATGTAGAAGGCAAAGTCGCACTGCATGCGGTTGGTGGCGCGCCGCACCTTGTCGGCCAGATCGACCTCGGTCACCGTCAGCGGCTTGGTGTTGGGCATTTCGAACACCGACGTGACACCGCCCATGACTGCCGCACGGCTTCCGGTCTCGAGGTCTTCCTTGTGCTCGGCGCCGGGTTCGCGCAAATGCACCTGGCTGTCGATGACACCAGGCAGGAACTGCAAGCCGGTGCAGTCGATCGCCTCTCCCGCGGCGGCGGCGTCAAACTGGCCGATCCCGGCGATCCGGCCATCCGCAACGGCAATGTCGCGCTTTCCGACGCCGTCGTGGTTGACCACGGTTCCGCCCCTGAGAATGATGTCTGCCCTGATCGCCATCGGCTTTCCTTGAATCTGTTCGAACGCCTTCGTAAATGTGGAATGGCAACGAAGCAACCAGGATGACACAGATCACTTTCACAGCCGGACTCCGACCCGACCGCGCCATCGTTGCGGTGACCGGCGGGGATGCGCGCCATTTTCTGCACAATCTGCTGACGGCCGACATCGAAGGCCTTGCAGCGGGGCAAGCAAGATATGCTGCCTTGCTTACGCCGCAGGGCAAGATCCTGTTCGATCTTTTCATCGTTCCAGCTGACGACGGGTTCCTGATCGATTGCGCCGCCAGCCGCATGGCCGAACTGCTCAAGCGCCTCAACCTCTACAAGCTTCGCGCCAAGGTTTCCTTCACCAGCAGGGACGATCTGGCCGTGGCCGTCTCGCCCATCGCGGTGGAGGGCGGCTATCCCGATCCGCGCCTGCCCGACATCGGATGGCGGTGCTATACGGCGGCGGGGTCGCGTGCCGTGTCCGCCGACTACGATGCGGCACGGATCGCGCTTGGTCTGGCCGACAGCGATGCCGACATTGGTTCTGGCGACCTCTTTCCGCATGAGGCCAATCTCGACCAACTGGGGGCGGTAAGCTTCACCAAGGGCTGCTACATCGGCCAGGAGGTCGTCTCGCGCATGGAGCATCGTGGAACGGCGCGCAGCCGTATCCTGCCGCTGCGTCTGTCGGCACCGCCACCGGCCAAGGGCAGCGAGATCCGCAGTGGAGACAAGCTGATCGGTACGCTGCTGTCTTCAGCGGGCGGCCGGGCCCTGGGCCTCATTCGCCTCGATCGGCTTGCCGAGTGCACGGCTCCGTTGCTGACAGATGCTGTCACCGTCACCGTGCTCAAACCGCGCTGGGTAGCTTACGACGTACCCGGTGCAGAGGAGATGAGATGACGGCGGTGAAACATGCGGATGGGATATGCCGGTGCGGCTGGTGCGGCACGGATGCCCTCTATGTCGCCTATCACGACGAGGAGTGGGGCGTTCCCGAATACGACTCGCGGGCCTTGTTCGAGAAACTTCTGCTTGATGGCTTTCAGGCCGGCCTGTCATGGATCACCATCCTGCGCAAGCGCGACAATTTCCGTTCCGCCTTTGATGGATTCGATCCCGAAACGATGGCCCGCTACGATCGCCCGAAGCTCGACAGCCTGATGCAGGATGCCGGGATCGTGCGCAACCGGCTGAAGATCGAGGCCAGCGTCAGCAATGCGCAAGCCTATCTCGCCATCCGGGATTTTTCGGCCTATCTCTGGGGCTTCAACAACGGCCAGGTGGTGGTGAATCATCGCCGCAGCCTGGGCGAGGTTCCAGCCAAGACGCCACTTGCCGAGCGCATATCCAAGGATCTGCAGAAGCGCGGCTTCCGCTTTGTCGGGCCGACCATCATCTACGCCTTCATGCAGGCCTGCGGACTGGTGAACGATCATCTGGTGGATTGCCATCGTCACGGAGCCGTTCTGAATGCCGCGCGGCGCTGACGAGACGCCGCGGGCCTGGCAGCGCATGCTGTCGGGCCGGAGGCTCGACCTGCTCGATCCGTCGCCGCTCGACATCGAGATCGAGGATATCGCCCATGGGCTTGCCCGGGTGGCGCGCTGGAATGGCCAGACCATGGGAGATCATGCCTTCTCGGTGGCGCAGCATTGTGTCCTGGTGGAGCAGATTGCCGTGAAGCTCGATCCCCGGCTCGGCCGGGCCGCCCGTCTTGCCGCCCTGCTGCACGACGCGCCCGAATATGTGATCGGCGACATGATCTCGCCGTTCAAGGCGGCCCTCGGTCTCGACTACAAGGCCTTTGAGAAACGATTGATGGCGGCCATCCATATCCGCTTCGGCCTGCCGCCGGCGTCGTCAGTCAAACTCGAAGCCTTCATCAAGAAGGCCGACCGCATGGCAGCCTATCTCGAAGCGACGCAGCTTGCAGGCTTCAGTATTCCCGAGGCCGAGACCTTCTTCGGCCGGCCGCGCGGACTCGATGGCGAAGGCGCGCAGAAGTTCCATCGGCTTAAGCCGCTGGCGCCCCCCGAGGCTGCCGCCCTTTACATGACGTCCTTCCAGCGGCTGAGGTAAACAATGATCATCGTCTGCCCGCTAAACAAGGCTGAGTCACTTGTCACCGCACATGCGGCGTCCCATGTGATCAGCCTGCTTGGGCCCGATACACCACACCGGACTTTTGCTGGCATCGGCCGCGAGCGCCATCTGCGCCTCACCTTTCACGATGTCTCGGTGGAGACGCCGGGGCTCAGCGCGCCACAGACTACCGATGCCGAGCGGCTGATCTCCTTCATTGCCGGCTGGTCCCGCGCGCAGCCGATGTTGATCCATTGCTGGGCCGGGATCAGCCGCTCCACGGCGGCGGCCTATGCGGCGCTGTGCCTTTTGCGGCCTGACACCAGCGAAGATGCGCTGGCCCAGGAATTGCGCGCCGCCTCGCCCTCGGCCACGCCCAATCGCATGATCGTGGGGCTGGTCGATCAGGCGCTCGGCCGCGAGGGCCGCATGCTGGAGGCCATTGCAAGCATCGGTCGCGGGGCCGACGCCTTCGAGGGAACCCCCTTCATCGTGAGGCCGTGACGGTCACTTGCCGCTGTGGGCATAGTCCCAATAAAGCTCGCGGGCCTTGGCCATGACCGGGCCGGGCTGCAGATTGCGCTCATCGACGCGGGTGACCGGTACGACCTTGCCGTAGTTGCCGGTGGAGAAGACCTCATCGGCGGTGAAGAATTCCTCCCACAGGATCGTCCGCTCATAGACGGTGACACCGGCATGGCGCAGCAACTGGATCACCCGCTGGCGGGTGATGCCGTTCAGGAAGCAGCCGTTGGGAACCGGGGTGTGGGCCTCGCCATCCTTCACCAGCCAGATATTTGCGGTGGCGAGTTCAGCGACATGGCCCAGGGGGTCAAGCATCACCGCATTGTCGAAGCCGCGAGCCCGGCAGTCGCGCATGGCGCGGGCCGAATTGGGATAGTGGCAAGCGGCCTTGGCGTCGGTCGGGGCATATTCGAAGGATGGCCGCCGGAACGGCGAGAGCGTGATCGAAAAGCCGGCGGGCTTGGGCAGGGGCGAATCATAGACCGAAACGGAAAACTCCGTGGTCTCGGGATCGACGTCGACGAAGCCATCGGCGGCCCAGAACATCGGCCGGAGATAGAGTTCCGCGTCCTTGGGAAACCTGGCAATGCCGTCGCGGACGATTTCCTCGATCTCGCCGGCAGATTTCAGGATCTTGAGGCCGAAACTTTCGGCCGAGCGCACAATGCGCTGGCAGTGGAGATTGAGATCAGGCGCCACGCCCTCGAAGGCGCGGGCGCCATCGAAGACGCAGGACCCCAGCCATGGCGCATGGGTCATGGGGCCCATGAGCATCGGGTTGCCGTCAAGCCAATCACCGCGATACCAAGTCCAGGCCGAACCCGGGTTTTCCTTCCAAGCCATGTTGAGTCTCCCTTGCGGGTTCCTCCATAGCAGGGACGGCACGTCAACTCGACCCCTTTCGAAGGCTAGGCAGGGATGCCGGGCTCAGTCCACCTTCCGCCAGCCGCGCTGCTTCGAAGACGCGATAGCGGCCTCCACCACCTTCTGGATCTCATAGGCCTCGCGGAAGTCGGGACCCGACTTCACCCCATTGCCGATGGCGCCGAGGAACTCACCCATCTCGATGGTCTTGAGATCGTTGAAGCCGAGTTGATGGCCGCCGGCCACGCAGAACTGGCCATAGGGAAAATGCTGCGGGCCGGCCTCGATCCTGGCGTAGCCATTGGTCCTTGGGTCAAGGCCCGCCCGGTAGAATTGCAGTTCGTTGAGCCGTTCCTGGGTGAAGACCAGTGAACCCTTCTCGCCGGTCAGTTCGAAGCCAAGCTGCATCTTGCGGCCGGTGGCAATCCAGTTGGCCTCGATGGTGCCTCCGCAGCCACGGCCGAAATTGACCAGGATGCGGGCCACGTCGTCGACCAGCACATCCTTGCGGTCCTTGGCGCCGCGGGTAACAGGCCGGGACGATATGACGGTACGCACGTCGGCGCTCACTTCGGCAATGGAGCCAAGTAGGAAGCGCGCCATGCCGATGATGTGCGAGCCCAGGTCGGCAATGACACCCGGTCCGCCCGAGGGATCGATGCGCCAGGTCCAGGGCCCTTCGGGATCGTGCATGTAGTCTTCGGCGTGGATACCACGGAAGCCGGTGATCTCGCCAAGCTCGCCCGCCTCGATCATGTCACGCGCCAGTTTGAGCAGGGGGTTCTTGATGTAATTGAATCCCACCTGGGTGTTTACACCCTTCTTCTCCGCCGCCTCCACCATCTCGCGGGATTCGGCCAGGCTGGGCGACAATGGCTTCTCGCAATGGACATGCTTGCCGGCCGCGATCGCGGCCAACGCCATCTCCTTGTGCAAGGTATTGGGCGTGGTGATGGAAATGACGTCGATCGCGGGATCGGCGACCATATCCCTCCATTTGCCCGAGGCGCGCGCGAAACCATACTGGTGCGCGGCCTTTGCGGCCGATGCCGCATCGACGTCGGCGATCATTTCGAGACGCGGCACCGGAATGTCGGGGAATGCCGCCAACGCCGCGCGATAGGCAAAGGCATGGGCCTTGCCCATAAAGCCGGTGCCGATGATGCCGATCCCAAGCTGCTTCATGTCAGGCCACCACCTCATAGCCGGCGGCCGTCATCACGCGCATCAATTCCTTGTGGCCGATCTGGGCCATCCTGAGCGGCGGCGCCTTCTTCGGATCCTGTTCGGCCTCGACCACGAACCAGCCTTCATAGCCATAACCGGCGAGCTTCTTGACGATCGCCTCGAAGTCCAGCGAACCATCGCCCGGCACCGTGAAGGCGCCGAGTTCGACGGCGTCGAGGAACGACTGCTTCGAGCGGTCCAGCTTGTTTATCACGTCCATCCGCACATCCTTGGTGTGGACGTGCTTGATGCGCTTGTAGTGGTTGTCGATCACCCGCATCACGTCACCGCCGGCGAAAGCCATGTGGCCCGCGTCAAACAGCAGCGAGATACCTGAGTGGTGCATGAAGGAGTCGAGTTCCTTCTCGGTTTCCACGACGGCTCCCATGTGGTGATGATAGACGACCGGCATGCCCTGTGCTTCCACCCAGTCGGCCAGTTCGGTGACGCGGCGGGCATAGTCCTTCATCTCGTCGCCCGTAAGCTTCGGCTTCGTGGCCAGGGGGGCGGATTTGTCACCCTGGATCGAGCGGCCGATCTCACCATAGACGATGCAGGGTGCATTGACCGCCTTGAACAGGTCGATCATCGGCTGGATTCGCCGCATGTTGGCTTCGATCGATTCGTTGACGATGGTGCCCGAGAACCAGCCGCCGCACAGCGTGACGTCGGCCTTCTTCAGGATCGGAAGCATTTCATCGGCGGATTCCGGGAAGCGGCGCCCCTTCTCCATGCCGGTGAACCCGGCGGAGCGGGATTGCCTCAGACATTCCTCTAACGAAACGTCGTCCGACAACTCCGGCAGGTCATCGTTCCACCAGGCGATAGGCGACATACCCAGTTTGGCTTTCATGGCATCAGACTCCAATGCGCTGCTTCTTGCGGATGGTATCGTGGTGGCTGCGGGCGTCCTTCACTTCCTTGCGGTTGGAAATTTCCGGAACGCCCACATCCCAGTCGGCGTCGCCCGGCACCCATTCGAAGGCGTCGGTAACGATTGAGATCACGGTGGTGCGGTCGGTGGTCTTGGCCCAGTTGAGCGCGGCCTCGAGATCGCCCAGGCTCTGGCAGTGGCGGGTCGCGGCGCCCATCGATTCGGCGTGCTTGGCGAAGTCGACGGCGAAGGCCTGCTTCACCTTGCTGTCCTTGATAAGATTGTTGAAGGAGGGCACGCCCTTGAAGTTCTGCAGGCGGTTGATCACGGCGAAGCCGCCATTGTCGCACACCACGACGATCATCTTGTGGCCGGTCAGAACCGTCGAATAGATGTCGGAGTTCATCATCATGTAGGACCCGTCGCCGACCATGACGATGGTCTCGCCATCGCCATTCTTGGCCATGGCATGGCCCCAGCCGCCGGCGATCTCATAGCCCATGGCAGAAAAACCGAATTCGAGGTCATAGGTATTGGGGTTCTTGATCCGCCAGCCTTTGGCGGTTTCGCCCGGCAACCCGCCGGCCGCCGTCACCATGGTGTCGTTGGGCGCGGCCCAGCGGTTCACCACGCCCACGACCTGGGCATAGGTCGGGACTGCCGCATTGGTCGGAATCTGCACCTTGTCGAGCAGATCATTCCAGCCCTTGAAGGCAGTCTTTCCCTTCGCCATCCACGCGGCGTCGGCCTTCCAGCCACCAAGCGCCGCGCCGATTTCGGTGATGGTTTCGCGGGCGTCACCGGTCACCGCCAGGGCGCGATGTTTGATGGCGTCGTAGCGCGCGGCGTTGATCGACACGAATTTCGCCTCGTGGCTGAACACCGTCCAGGACCCGGTGGTGAAGTCCTGCAACCTGGTGCCGATGGCGATGATGACGTCAGCCGCGCCCGCCATTTCATTGGCCGAGGACGACCCGATGACACCGATCGGGCCGACATGGGCGGGATGGTCGTGGGTAACGGCACCCTTGCCTGCATTGGTCTCGGCCATGGGAATGCCATGCTTAACGGCAAAAGCGGCGACTTCCGTCTCAGCCTGCGAATAACGTACGCCACCACCCGAGATGATGAGCGGGCGCTTGGCCGATTTGATCATCTCTACCGCCTGGGCCACCCGATCCTTGTCGGGGCGCGGGCGCGGAACTGCATGAACCGTCGGTGCGAAGAAGGCTTCGGGGTAGTCGAAGGCGATTTCCTGGGTGTCCTGACAGAGGCCGATGAAGGCGGGCCCGCAATCGCCCGGATCGAGCATGGTGGCAATGGCTTGCGGCAGGGATGAAATAATCTGCTCGGGATGGGTGATGCGGTCCCAGTAGCGGCTGACTGCCTTGAAGGCATCATTCACCGAGGTGGTGGGATTGTTGAAGTGTTCAACCTGCTGCAGCACCGGATCGGGGCGGCGGTTGGCGAAGATGTCGCCGGCCAGCACCAGAAGCGGAATGCGGTTAGCATGGGCGGCACCGGCGGCCGTCACCATGTTGAGGGCGCCCGGACCGATGGACGACAGGGCGACCATGATCTGGCGGCGGCGCTTGGCCTTGCCATAGGCCATGGCGGCCAGCGCCATCGACTGCTCGTTCTGGCCGCGCCAGGTGGGGAAGGTGTCCTTCACCTGTTCCAGGGCCTCCGAGATGCAGGTCACGTTGCCATGGCCGAAGATGGCAAAAATGCCCGGAAACAGCATCTCCTTCTTGCCATCGATAATGGTGAACTGGTTGCACAGATAGCGCACCAGGGCCTGGGCCATCGTCAAGCGTATTGTAGACATCATTTCACCTCCCAATTCATTTGGAACGTTTGTCACATTTGATTTTATAATGGAATATTTATTGCAGTCACAGCATTCAAGCAAGCGTTATTGCATGTGCTCGCCATAAGTCAGATTCCCTTGCGAATTCGAGCCGGGTGCGGCAACCGGGCCCGTTCGTCGCGGGCAATTTCGGTGACGCTCGGGATGCGCGGCACGGCGCCAAGGGCGGGTTGAAGCACGGCGGCCGTCGCCGTGGCAAGACACTGGACCAGGCACATGGGGGCGGCGAGCGATCGCGAGAAACTGTATTCGTCTTCCGGCACCGTGAACAGAACCTTGGCGCCTTTTGCAAGTGGTGAAAGCTGACTGTCGGTGATGGCGATGACAGGCGTCTTGGTCGCCGCGGCCCCATCTGCAATGGCCACAACTTCCTTGGCATAGTGACGGAAGGCGATGGCCAGCAGCACGTCGTTGTCTCCCATCGTGAGCGCGATCTCTTGCGCCAGCCCTCCGGCAGGATCGAGCAGAATTACCCGGCGGTGCAACATCGTCAGGAGGTAGCGGAGCAACAAGGCGATCGGTTCAGACCGCAATTGCCCGGCGATATAGATGGTATGAGCACCGGTCAGCAGCCTCGCGGCCTCCGAAAGGGCTTCCTCGCTCACGCTTTCCATCAGGCCCTGAAGTGAGGCAATATCGCGAACCACGATATCCTTGAGGAAACCAAGGTTACCGTCACTCGCCCTGCGGGAGAGTTCGCCCTCCAGAGCGCTGATCCGTTCGCGGAATCCGGGCGCCGCCGTCGCAAGGCGGGTCTGAAACACCGCCTGCAACTGCTTGAAGCCGGTATAGCCCAGGTTCTGGGCGAAGCGCACCAGGCTCGATGGATGCACGTCGCATTTCTGGGCGATCGCATTGATCGATTCGAGCGCGATAACATTCGGGTTCTGGGTGAAGAAGCGGGCGATCTGCTGATAACCCTGCGACAGCCTGGGGTATTCTGTGGTGATGAGATTGACCACACCCTCGTAGTTTTCCGGTACGGCGCTGTCGCGCCGCGCGCCGACTATGGCGGACGTCAGTGGTCGATCTTTTCCCATGCCGCATCCTTGCTGCCTGACAGAACCTCATCTTGACATGAAATTTTCATTGCTGCACATTCTTTTTGACAATTCATGTTGCGCAAATTGCCGCTTGGCATGGTTTGCCGGCTTTCTTGCTGCGCCCGTACGATGGAGGCCGGAATACGATGTACAGAAGTCATGGGCTTTTCATAGACGGAGAATGGCGGGTCGCGGGCGGCGGCGGCCCGCTCGAGATTGTCGATCCAGCGACTGGAGAGGTCATCGGGACATCGGCGGCGGCGTCGGTTGCCGATACCGAGGAGGCCATCGCCGCGGCCGAGAAGGGTCTGGCGGCCTGGCGCTCCACCCCGGCCTGGACGCGGGCCGATCTGCTACATGCCGCCGCTCAGGCGATGCAGGCCCGGACTGAGGATGCGGCCCGGCGCATCACTCTTGAGACCGGCAAGCCCATTGCTCAGGCGCGGCGCGAGTGGGGTCTGTCGGTGGACCAGTTCCGCTGGTACGCCGAGGAGGCCCGCCGCATCTATGGGCGGATCATCGAGAGCCGGGCGCCCGGCGGAAAGATTGAAGTCACGCACGAGCCGGTGGGGATCGCCGCGGCCTTCACCGCGTGGAATTTTCCCGCCTTCCTGGTCGCCCGGAAGATTGCCCCGGCCCTGGCCGCCGGGTGTTCGATCATCCTGCGCCCGTCGCGCGAGACGCCGGGCACGGCCATGCTGATCGTGGCCTGTCTGAAGGAGGCTGGCGTCCCGGCCGGCGTGGTCAACCTGGTTGTCGGCCCGACCGGCACCACCTATGCGCCGCTCATGGCATCGCCCAAGGTGCGGAAGGTGTCGCTCACCGGTTCCACCACTGTCGGTCAGCAGATGATCCGCGATGCCGCCGCAACCTTCAAGCGCACCACCATGGAACTTGGCGGCAATGCTCCGGTCATCGTGTTCGAGGATGCCCCGCTGGATGCGGTGCTCGATACCTGCGTGCCGGTAAAATATGCCAATGCCGGGCAGGTCTGCGTCACCGGCGACCGCTTCTATGTGCACGAATCCCTCCATGACAAGTTTGTCGCGGGCTTTGCCGCGAGGGCGAAAGCGCTGAAGCTCGGCCACGGACTGGACGAAGCATCCCAGATGGGGCCGCTGATCAACCAGCGACGGATCGATGCGATGGATGCGATCATCGCGGATGCCCGGACGCACGGCGGGCGTGTCGAGACCGGTGGCAGCCGGCCGGCGGAGCAGAACAAGGGGTTCTTCTTCGCGCCCACCGTCATATCAGGCCTTCCCGATCAGGCCCTGGCATTGGCTGAGGAGAACTTCGGGCCGATTGCGGCCATCACCCCCTTCGCCACCGCCGACGAGGTCTATGCCCGCGCCAATTCCAGCGACATGGGCCTAGCCGCCTATGTCTTCACCCGCGAGCCGAAGCGCATGCGCGAAGCGGCGGCGCGGATCGAGTGCGGCATGGTGGGCATCAACAGCTTCGCACTGGCGGCGGCGGAAGCCCCCTTCGGCGGCATCAAGGCCAGCGGCATGGGTCGCGAAGGCGGTAGCGAAGGCATACTAGACTACATGAATGTGAAGCTCACGCAGGTGACAGTTTAAGGGAGGCGGCCACATGGTCCCCAACGGAATACGTGCCCGCTGGGCGGAAGGCAAGCCGGTGATCAACGGCTGGCTGTCGATGGCCTGTCCGTTCTCGGCGGAGATCATGGCGGCGCAGGGCTATGATTCCGTCACGGTCGATCTTCAGCATGGTCTGATCGGCTACGAGATGGCCACCACCATGCTGCAGGCCATGCGCGCCAGCGGCGTAACGCCGATGGTGCGGGTGCCCTGGCTCGATCCGGCGCCGATCATGAAATCGCTGGATGCTGGGGCCTATGGCATCATATGCCCTATGGTGAACAATCGGGCCGAAGCCGAGAAACTGGTGTCCTACATGCGCTATCCACCAAATGGCGTTCGTAGTTTTGGGCCGACACGAGCACTCTTTTCAGCAGGTGGCGACTATGGCCAGAAAGCTGACGGAGAGGTCCTGTGCCTGGCAATGATCGAGACGGACGAAGCGATGAGGAACCTGGATGATATCGTTTCGACACCCGGGCTCGACGGCGTCTATATAGGGCCGGCCGACCTCACCCTTGGACTCACCGGGCGCAAATATGCCACCGGCTTCGATCGCGAGGAACCGGAGATGGTTGAAGCGATACAGCGCATTCTGCGGGCCGCCCATGGCGCCGGCATCCGCGCCAGTCTGCATTGCGGTACGCCAGCCTATGCCGCCAAGGCTGTGTCCTGGGGGTTCGACATGGTGACGATCTCGAATGATGTGCGTCTTCTGGCCGGGGCCGCACAGGCCAGCGTCAACGCCGCGCGCCAGGCCATCGGCGAAAGTGCGGCGGCAACCGAAGCCCCCCAGAACAGCAGTTACTGACATGCCTCACGTATTGATCGCTGGAAAGATCCATGCCGCGGGTATTGACCTGCTGGAGGCCACGCCGGGCATCACTTTCGATCTGGTCGAGGAGGTGTCGCTGGACTCCTACGCGCCTTATCTCGACCGGGCCGAAGCGGTCCTGATCCGCACCCAGGTGATGCGCGAAGCCGAGATCGCAGCCGCACCTAAGCTCCGCATCGTATCCCGCCATGGCGTAGGCTATGATGCGATCGATGTCGCGGCTCTCAATACCCGCGCCATCCCGCTTGCCGTGGTGGGCGATGTCAACTCCCGCGCAGTGGCCGAGCATACGCTGATGCTGATGCTCGCCGCCGCCCGCCGCACGGTCTACTACGACCAGGCAGCCAGACAGGGCCGATGGAACGAGCGCAACCGTTTCGAGCCGACAGAGTTAGATGAAAAGTCGTTGCTCCTTCTGGGCTTCGGCCGCATCGGCCGGCGCGTCGCGCAACTGGCCCAGGCTTTCGGCATGTCGGTCATGGCTTTCGATCCCTTCGTATCTGCTGAGGCAATGGCCGAAGTTGGCGTAACCCATGTGGCGGAGCTGGATCAGGCTTTAGCCAGGGCGGATTATGTGAGTCTGCACATGCCGGCATCGCCCGATGGCTCTCTTCTGGGGGTTCGTGAACTGGGCCTCATGAAGCCGGGTGCGACCGTGATCAACGCGGCCCGCGGCGGCCTCGTCGACGAGGCGGCCCTCGATGCCGCCTTGCGCGGCGGTGCCTTGGCCGGCGCGGCGCTTGACGTCCTGGTGGACGAACCGCCGGCCGCGGGCCATCCCCTTCTTGGCAACGACCGCCTCACCATCAGTCCCCATAATGCTGGCCTGACCCAGGAATGTGCGCGGCGCATGGCGATCGCCGCGGCCCAGAATATCATTGATTGTTTTCAGGGCAGGCTGGATCCGAAGCTGGTGGTCAATGCCAGGGATATCGGCCTCGGCGCATAGGCCGCATCAGGCCGGAGCATCCCGGCGTGGCATGACACGGCCGCGAAGGCGAGCTCCGTCCAGGTTCCGATGGGGGCAAAGACCGGTTCTGGTGATCAGGTATCGGAGTAGAAGATGTGGCGGCCGATCTTGATCAGCCGGCGCATGTTCTTGGCCCATTTCGGACGCACATAGTCAGCGTGATAGTTGGTCGCACTACCGATGGCTGCCACCTTAGCATCGCCCGCTAAGGCCTTCTGAGCCAGACGCTTGGAGTTGGCCCAGGACTTCGGATTGCGGACATCGTCCGGCAGACCGTCGCAAGCAAACGAGAACTGGCAGGAATTGCGCGATCCCGACCCCTGGTAGACCACGCCGCAAATCGTGCTGGGATAGTCCTTGTCGCGGACGCGGTTGAGAATCACCTTGGCCACGGCGAGCTGGCCCAGTTCGGATTCGGAGCGGGCCTCGAAATAGATGGCGCGGGCAAGGCAATTTTCCTCGGCCAGCTGCACGCGGCGGCGCGCATTCTCCACCTGCTTCTCGCTGCGCTTCGGCGTGGCGGCTGCCTGCTGCTTCTCGCTGCGCTTGAGTTTGAAGGCCGCTTCGATCTTCGCCTTCGGCGGCGTCAGGAGCCGTGGTTTGGCTTCGCCGGTGGTCAGGTTGTCATCGCGCAGATTAACCGCGGCGGGCACGATGCGAAAGCTCGAGTTATCGGTCTTGGTGACGACCTGCACATGCGCCGCCACATTGTCGCCCTTGCCAGAGGTGGCTATTGGCGGGTCTGACTTAACGGCCGCGGCAGCGTTGATGATGTCATAGCTGGTGCCTTCGGGCAGCAGCGAACCCTTGGAAACGATATTGGTGGACGGGGCGGCAATGGCGGAAAGGCTTTCGTCCGCCATGGCATTGTGCGCATCGGCGTTCTTGCCCATGTAATGGCCGGCGAAGGCAAAGGATACGATGAGCATCGCCCCGCCAAAGGCAATGGGCGCATATTCCCGTACCGCACCACGGCGCTCGGGAATCATATACTCGTCTCGTCTGGCAGGCCTGGCCGGCCTATAAACGCGCCCTGCTTTCTTCACTTCCCCTCGACTCACCGTTGGCCGCGTTTGATTGCGGCACTGTTAACACGCGGTAGTCTATGCCCGGAGCGTTTAGCATAGGTTAACCATGCCGGCAACCGAAAGCCGCCATTTTCCCGCCCAAAAGACGACATGGTAAAAACCCCGTAACCGGACCTGTGCCAAGTCAAAACAATCAATCCTTTGAGAGGCTTGCCTGCGCAGCGGCGAGCCGCGCAATGGGCACCCGGAAGGGCGAGCAGGACACATAGTCAAGGCCAGTCTTCTCGCAGAAATGAATCGAGGCGGGATCGCCACCGTGCTCGCCGCAAATGCCGAGTTTGATGTCCGGCCGAGTCTCGCGACCGCGCTCGCTGGCGATTCGCACCAGTTCACCCACACCATCGACGTCGAGCGTCACGAAGGGGTCGGCCTTGAAGATTCCCTTGGCCGTGTATTCGCCGATGAACCGGGCGGCATCGTCGCGGCTGATGCCGAATGTGGTCTGGGTCAGGTCATTGGTGCCGNNGCCGAAGGAGAAGAACTCGGCCGATCTGGCGATTTCGCCAGCGCGGAGGGCCGCGCGCGGCAGTTCGATCATGGTGCCGACCTGGTATGCGACGGAGACGCCAGTCTCCCTTGCCACGTCGGCGGCCACGGCGATGACACGCTGGCAGACGGTGTCGAGCTCCGACTTGCTGGCGACGAGCGGCACCATGATTTCCGGGATCGGTGCCCGGCCGGTGCGCCGGCCCACATCGGTTGCCGCCTCGAAGATGGCGCGGGCCTGCATCTCGGCGATTTCCGGATAGGTGATCAGCAGGCGCACGCCGCGGTGGCCCAGCATCGGATTGAATTCATCGAGTTCCGCCACCCGGCCCCGAAGGATATCGGGATTGGCATTCATCTCGTCCGCCACGTCCTCGATCTCGTGGTCGGCATGGGGCAGGAATTCGTGCAGGGGCGGATCGAGAAGTCGGATGGTGACCGGCAATCCGGCCATGATCTCGAAGATGTCGATGAAGTCCTGGCGCTGCATGGGCAGCAGCTTGGCCAGAGCGGCGCGGCGGGCCTCGAGCTTGTCAGCGAGGATCATCTGGCGCACCGCGAGGATACGCCCGGCGTCAAAGAACATGTGCTCTGTGCGGCAGAGACCGATCCCTTCGGCACCAAAATCACGAGCGATCCGGGCATCCTGCGGGGTTTCGGCATTGGCCCGCACCTTCATGCGGCGCAGGCCATCGGCCCATCCCATCAACATGGCAAAGTCGCCCGAAAGTTCCGGCTTTATCGTTGGCACTTCGCCACGGATCACCTGTCCGGTGGTGCCGTCGATGGTGATGATGTCACCCTTGGCGAGGCTGACGCCGGAGGCCGTAAGCTTGCCAGTGTGATAGTCGATGCGGATTGTACCCGCGCCGGAAACGCAGGGCTTGCCCATGCCGCGGGCGACAACGGCAGCATGCGAAGTCATGCCGCCGCGGGCGGTCAGAATGCCCTCGGCGGCGTGCATGCCATGAATGTCTTCCGGACTGGTTTCAATGCGCACCAGGATCACCTTGCGGCCCTGGGTCTTGCAGCGTTCCGCCTCGTCGGCATCGAAGACGATTTCGCCTGACGCGGCCCCCGGTGACGCCGGAAGGCCGGTGGCAATCACGTCGCGTTTAGCCTTGGGGTCGAGGGCCGGGTGGAGCAACTGATCGAGGCTGGCGGGATCGATCCGAAGGATCGCGTCCTCGCGGCTAATCAGCCCTTCGCTCGCCATGTCGACAGCAATCTTCAGCCCGGCCTTGGCTGTGCGCTTACCGTTGCGGGTCTGGAGCATCCAGAGCTTGCCCTTTTCGACGGTGAACTCCATGTCCTGCATGTCGCGGTAATGGGTTTCGAGACGGTCGAAGTAGCCCTTGAGTTCGGTGAAGAGGCCCGGCATCAGGATCTCGAGCGAAGGCGCGTCGGAACCGGCTTCGATGCGCGCTTTCTCGGTGATGTTTTGCGGCGTGCGTATGCCGGCGACCACATCTTCGCCCTGGGCGTTGACCAGGAACTCGCCATAGAGTTCCTTGGCGCCGGTGGCGGGATTGCGGGTGAAGGCAACACCGGTGGCGCTGGTTTCGCCCATGTTGCCGAAGACCATGGCCTGCACGTT
>JAGRLX010000143.1 GCA_020441605.1 Alphaproteobacteria bacterium | reverse complement strand
CGTCGAAATCACCAGCGCGCATGGGCAGCCCACAAGCAGCAGGGCTAGTGCGCGGTAAATCCAGACGTCCCACGGCTGCTGTGCAAAGAGCGGCGGAATCACGGCCACGGCCAAGGCCAGCAGGCAGATGACCGGCATATACCAGCGCGCGAAGCGCTCGATGAAACGTTCTGATGGCGCCTTGGCGTCGGCTGCCTCCTCCACCAGCCGGACGACGCGGGCTATCAAAGTGTCACTGGCTGGCTTGTCAACCCGCACACGAAGCGCGGCGTCAATATTGATGGATCCTGCCAGGATTGTATCGCCCTCAGCCCGATTCCGCGGAACCGACTCTCCCGTCAGCGCCGACTCGTCCAGGGACGAACTCCCAGAGACGATCACCCCATCCGCTGGGACGCGGTCACCCGGCCGCACCACGACAATGCTGCCTAGAGAAATACTCGCCACAGGCGTTTCGACGGGACCCGATGGGGTCTCGACCATGGCGGTCTGCGGCGCGATCTTGGCAAGCGCCCTGATACCAGACCGGGCGCGGCCGGCTGCGATACCTTCCAACAGCTCGCCAACCGCGAACAGCAGCACGACGATGGCAGCTTCTTCCGCCGCCGAAATGGCGATGGCGCCGATCACCGCGATTGTCATCAGCGTTTCGATGGTGAAGAGAGAACCGGCTCGTAAGGCGGAGAACGCCCGCCTCGCCACCGGGAACGTTCCGACCGCAGCAGCCGCGAGAAAGAACAGCTGCGAATCGTAAGGCAGGACATAGCTTTCGAGATAAGCCAAGCCGACCATGAGGCCTGTGACGATCACCAGAAGGCCCTTGGACGATTTCCACCAAGCACCCTCGATCGGCTGACCATGGTCTGAATGACCGTCCCCTTCGCTGTGTGCGTGCGAACCGGGCGTTGGCTCTGCAGGGATCAGCGGCGTCGCCTTGTAGCCCAGCGATTGGACCGCACCCTCGACCGCCTCGGGGCGCGGTGCAGTTCCGAACGCGACCGTCAATGTCTCCGATTGAAAGCCAACCTTCACGCTCTCCACGTTATCGAGCCGCTTGACCGCGGTTTCGATTTTTGCAGCACAAGAGGCGCAATCCATGCCCTCGATACGGAAACGGGCGGTAACGCTCATGAAACTGCTGTCCTACTCAAAAATGTCCTGGATGGTGCGGCGCTTGCGTGTCACCGGGGCTTCTGCGAGAGCTCCGGTTGGGCGTTGGAGCACAACTACCTGAGCACCGAGGCGGACCCTGTCATACAGATCTGCCACATCGGCATTGATCATGCGGATACAGCCGGAAGACACGGCCTTGCCGATCGAGGACGGCGCGAACGTGCCGTGAATGCGATACAGCGTGTCGCGGTTCCCCTGGTAGAGATAGAGCGCCCGCGCGCCGAGCGGGTTCTTCGGGCCACCCGGCATGCCGCCCGCCCATTGCGCCGCGAATTCGTCGCGTTCCACCATGGCAGCCGGCGGCGTCCAGGTCGGCCACTTGGCCTTGCGGCGGATCACCGCCGTGCCGCTCCACGAGAAGCCTTGCCGCCCGACGCCGATGCCATAGCGGATGGCGCTGCCGTTGCCGGTCAGGAAGTAGAGATACTTGCTGGCCGTATCGACAACGATGGTGCCCGGCGGATAATCTGTATCGAATCTTACCTTCCGGCGCCGGAACTTGGCCGGAACCTTTCGAATGTCGCTGCGCGAGATCGGGAAGCGCTCCGCTTCAGCTGCAGCCGTTTCCGGCAACGCCAGAAAACCAAGAGCAATCCCGCCCAACAATAACTCACGCCGATTCATTATGCATTCCCTTAGGCTAGGTTCAACTTGGCAAGCGAAGAACTCATACGACCTACAGTCACTGTAGATTCAAGCGCAAAATGCGCGCCACCCGCTACTGTCCTGCCAGAGCGGCATCGATGGCGGCGCTGATGGCTGAGGAATCCTTGTGGCCATCCACAAACTTTCCGTTGACGAAAAAGGTGGGCGTCCCCTTCACGCCGAACTGGTCCTTGGCCGCTTTACCCGTCTCATAGATCCCAGTGGCAAGGTCCTGCCGCTTCAGGCAAGCGTCGAACTCCGCCTCCGACAGTCCTGCCATTTGCATGATCTTGAGAAGCTCGGTCCTGACTTTGTCGCCGTTCCAGAGTTCCTGACGGCGGAAGACCATGTCGATTGTGCCGAAATACTTCTCTTCGGGAATGCAGCGCGTCAGCATGAAGACGGCAAGCGCCCGCTGGTCGAGCGGAAACTCGCGGAAGATCCATCTGACCTTCCCGGTATCGATATAGGTCTGCTTCAATGACGGCAGCACGTCGACGTGGAACTCAGCGCAATGCGGGCAGGTTGCCGAGGCGTATTCCACCACGACCACGGGTGCATCCGCGCGCCCAAGAGCGCGCTCTCCATGAGGAGGAACGGTCGCCAGCAATTTCTTGCCGAGTGCCGCCTCTTCCTCGGTCGCCGCGCGGGCTGGAGCGGCCTTGAGCAGGGTGCCGCCCGCCAGCGTGAGACCGATCCCTTGAGCAACGTAGCGGCGAGTGAACTTGGACATGAGAAAACACCTGAAGAAAGAGTCGGGCCAGTGCAGCCGATTGACTTGAAGCTTCTGCCTTCACATACAATCTCTAGTGACTAGAGGTTCAAGGAGAAAATCATGGCTGGGGTAACAATCGGAAAGCTCGCGGAGGCCGCCGCGACAAAGGTGCAGACCATCCGCTACTACGAGCAGATCGGACTGATAAAGCCATCCGGCAGATCGGAAGGCGGCCACCGGATCTATCAGCTTTATGACCTCAAGCGTTTGAAATTCATCCGCCACGCGCGCGAGCTGGGTTTCGGCATCGACGAAATCCGCGAGCTTCTCCACCTTTCCGACAACCCGGAGACGAGTTGTTCCGCTGCCGATGCCATTGCGCGGTCACATCTGGAGCAGGTCGAAATTCGTCTGCGGAAGCTCCGGGCGCTCCGGACAGAACTCAAGCGGATGGTCGGCGAGTGCACTCATGGCCGGGTCAGCCAATGCCGTGTCATCGAAGTGCTGAAGGACCACCGCCACTGCGCCACCGAACACTAGATAGACAACAGCACCAGCATAAGTCCGCCAAGCGCAATGCGATACCATCCGAAGCACTCGAAACTGCGTTTGGAGACCAGAGCGATCAGCCAGCGGACGGAGAGCACCGCCGTCACCAGCGCGCTGAAGAAGCCGAGCGCAAGGAGCAGAGCGCCTTCGCCGCGGATCTGCTCCGCATTCTTGTAGAGGTCGTAGGATGACGCAGCCAACATGGTCGGGATGGCGAGCAGGAAAGAGAACTCCGCAGCCGCTCCGCGCGAGAGGCCGAGAAGCCGCCCTCCCATGATGGTGGCGCCCGAGCGCGACGTGCCGGGGATCATGGCGACGGCTTGGAAAAGCCCGATCTTCAGCGCCAGGCTGGGTGTAATTGACTCCATGCTCGTGACGCGTTCAATGCGGACCAGACGTTCGATTGCGATGATAACGACCCCGCCGGCCACGAGTGCGATGCTGACGGTCAGCGGATTGAACAGCACGGCCTTGATGAAACCGTGCAGCAGAAATCCGAGAACCGCGGCCGGCAGGAAGCCAAGTAGCAAAACGATGACCAGGTGCCGCGATGACCGCGCTGCCGGATTTGCCGCAAGAGCTGACAGGCGGTAACGGTAGACCCAGCAAACCCCCAATATGGCGCCAAACTGGATCACCACCTCGAACACGCGTCCCGGAGGTCCGCGGAAGCCCAGCAGATCGACGAGCAGGATGAGGTGGCCGGTCGAGGAGATCGGCAGGAACTCGGTAATGCCTTCCACCACGCCAAGCAGGATCGCCATGGCGGCGTTATTCAGATCCACGATCGCAAGCTCCACATTTCCCCCAAGCTCCCGCGCCGTCTGCCTTTACGCGCAGACTAGCTGACGGGCAACATCGAGCGCCAAGCTGTTGTGCAGGCACAGAGGAACCAGCCGGGCAACCCGCCGCGCTGTCTACCTTTGTGCAAGGCAAATACAGCGCCCGAGCGCCACCCTCCAAAATTTTTTCGTCTGTGGCAGACCGCGGCTCACCTGCGGGCAAACCGGCGCTATAAGCGCGCTACCCTGGTCTGAAAGTCTTGCCCCATGTCTAAAACGCTTAAACTTGCCATCGGCAGCCTCATCGTGGGCCTGGTCGTTCTCGGGCTGAAGGCTTTCGCCTGGTGGATAACAGGCTCAATTGCGCTGCTCTCCGATGCCCTGGAAAGCACTGTAAACTTGGCCACGGCCATGGCTGCGCTCGTCGCCATTCACGTGGCGGCACGGCCCGCTGATGCGAATCATCCATACGGTCACCATAAAGCCGAGTTTTTCAGCGCCGTGCTCGAAGGCGTGATGATTATCGTTGCCGCGCTTCTCATCATGAACGAGGCCTTCAAGGGGTTGATGGCTCCCCGCATTCTCGACGCTCCTGTGCAAGGGCTCCTCGTCAATGGCATGGCGAGCGTGTTCAACGGCATCTGGTGCTGGGTGCTCATTACGCAGGGCCGCCGTCATCGGTCGCCTGCCCTGGTGGCGGACGGTCGTCACCTTCTCTCGGACGTGGTGTCGTCCATCGGCGTCACCTTTGGTGTGCTGGCTGCCATTGAAACAGGATGGGTTGTCCTCGATCCGGTTTTGGCGGGTCTCGTGGCCATCAACATTCTCTGGTCGGGCTGGAAGGTTACGAAAAGCTCTCTCAGCGGACTCATGGACGAGGCGGTGCCGGATGATGTGCTGAAGTCCATCAGGGAAGTCATTTCCGCCAAGGCCGAAGGGGCGCAGGAGGCCCATGACCTGCGCACCCGTCACGCCGGGAAAGTCACGTTCATCGACTTCCATCTCGTGGTAGCAGGCGAAACAACCGTCACGGACGCTCATGCCATTTGCGACCGTATCGAGCGGGCGCTCAAGGCGAAGGTTCCCGATGCTATGATCACCATTCACGTAGAGCCTGAGAACAAGGCTAAGCACTCGGGCGTGCTTGTCCTCTCCTGACCAGCCTCGCGAATATGAGCGGTCGTGCTACAGGTCACCTATCGCACGGAATAATTCTGATCGGCCGGGGCGGGGCCATCATGGTCGTAGTTGGGTTGCGGATGACAGCGAAAAGGCAATGCTTCTTGTACCGCGTTAAATCCATGCGGTTTTGAGGTTCGCTAGCTGAGAATTGCTTAAGCTCGTTGGATGCGCACATATAGGATTCGAACTCCGAGCTACCACCGGCCTTACAATATCAATGACTTACGAGTAGAGATGGGGTGGATGCCGCTC
>JAGRLX010000142.1 GCA_020441605.1 Alphaproteobacteria bacterium | reverse complement strand
ATTCTCGGCGAAGGACCCTTGTGGGACTGGCGGACCGGCGACCTGTTTTGGATCGACATCCGCCGCCAGCAGATATTCCGGCACAATCTCAAATCCGGCCAGCAAACCGGTCAGTGGACGACCTCAGAGCGCATCGGATGTATCGGACTGACGGGCACGCCGGAAACACTACTGGTGGCGGCCGGCCTGACCATTTCACTGATGAATCTGGCGACTGGCGACAGCACCGTTTTGGCGGACCTGAGTGCGGGCCGGGACCGTCAACGTTTCAACGATGGCAAGGTGGATTCCGCAGGCCGGCTTTGGGTCGGCACCATGCACAACACGATCCGCGAGCCGAGAGGCACCTTCTATCGGGTGAGCACCGATATGGATTTCCAGAAACAGTTCGGTGATTTCGTTATCCCGAACAGCGTTTGCATGAGCCCAGACGACAAGACGCTTTATTTCGCGGATTCCTGGCAGCGGACGATCTGGGCGTTCGATTTCGACATCGATGCTGGAAAGATCTCGAACCGGCGCGTGTTCTGCGATCTCACCGAGCATACCGGGCAGCCTGACGGTTCCACTGTCGACTCCGATGGCTATGTCTGGACCGCGATGTACGGTATGTCCCAGGTGATCCGCTTCGATCCGTCCGGCAAGGTTGATCGGGTGATCGAGCTTCCCGCCAGCCAGCTAACCTGCGTGGCATTCGGCGGTGAGAATCTGGACACGCTGTTCGTGACCAGCGCGCGTCAGAACCTGACTCCTGAGCAACTGGAGGCGGAGCCGCTGGCTGGAGCCTTGTTCGCCTTCAAAACCGACGTCAAGGGCCTGCCCGAGGC
Source organism: Alphaproteobacteria bacterium (assembly GCA_020441605.1). Next base: position 9,461 of record JAGRLX010000142.1, on the reverse strand, counting down.
GAAGTTCGGCGGCTAAGTGAACCGGGAAGTCCAGAATGAAACTGCTCCATAGTCCGGTTTCGCCTTATGTGCGCAAGGTGATGATCACCCTGCACGAGAAGGGTCAGGCCGAGAATGTCGAACTGGTAAGTTTCTCGCCGATAATGCCGACCGATCCGATCCCCCAGATTACCGAACACAATCCGCTCGGTAAGGTGCCGACGCTGATTTTGCCGGATGGGACGAGGATGGTCGATTCCCGGGTGATCAGCGAGTATCTGGATCACCGCTTCGGTGGCCCCAGGCTGTTTCCGGAGGCTGCGGCCGAGCGGTGGGACGCGCTGACCCTGATGAGCATAGCCGATGGCGTGCCCGATGCGGGCATCCTGGTGATGCTGGAGAACGTGCTGCGCCCGGAGGAGGCCCGAAACGCCGCTTGGATTAAAGGTCAGATGACCAAGGTTCACAACGCGGTGGCCGCCATCGAGGCACGGGTCGATCCGGCGTCGGATCGCTTCCAGATCGGCGATGTCGCCACCATCTGCGCGCTGGGCTGGCTGGATTTCCGTATGCCTGACCTGAACTGGCGCGACGGGCATGCCCGTCTTGCCGATTGGTATGAGACCCGGAGCCAACGGCCCTCGGTCCTGGCGACAATGCCAAAGCCGTTAGCCTAGGTGCAACAAACGCATAGTGTCGCTGCTTGGGGTGAGCCAATGCAAGTGATGGTAGATTTCAAGGGCAAGCTGAGTGAAGGGAGGCTGATCCTGTGTGTCAGCTTGCTTCATGCGCGTACAGCCGATGCTCCGGTGATCGCCGCGGCCTCCGGTGCGGACTGCATCTATGTCGATTTTGAGCACGGTACCGCCTCGCTTGAGACCGCAGCGATGCTCTGCGGCTCGGCATTGGGCGCCGGTATCGCGCCGCTGGTGCGGGTGCCATCGGGCGCCTACGACATGGCGACACGCATGCTGGATGCGGGGGCAGCGGGTCTGCTGCTGCCGCATATCGAGACCGCCGAGGAGGCGGAGCAGGCGATCATGCGCATTCGCTTTGCGCCTGAGGGTAACCGTTCCTTCGGGGGCATTGGCATGGCCACGCGCTATCGCCCCCAGCCGCAGGGCGAACTGATTGAAAAACTGAACCGTAATATCTCGGTGCTGGCGATGATCGAGACTCCCACGGCTGTCGAGAATGCTGACGCCATCGCCGCAGTGGACGGGATCGACGTGCTGTTGATCGGCAGCAACGACCTAAGCATCGAAATGGGAATCCCGGGCCAGCTGAAAAGCGCCGAGATCACCGGGGCAATCGAGAAGGTGGGGCAAGCGTGCAAGGCCCACGGGAAGTCTCTCGGTATTGGCGGCATCCGAAACGACAAGGAGCATTTTCAAAAGCTCATCGGCCTGGGCGCGAAGTTTCTGATCATCGGAAGCGATGCAGGATACCTCGGCCTTGGCATAACCGGAGACGTCAAACAACTGCGCTCAATGGAATAACGGCAAGTCAAGTATCGACGCCCCCGGCTTCCATAGAACTAACAATAAGGAGGAAACAACATGAACAAGATACTGAAATCCGCGACAATCGCCGCGATGACTGCAATCGCCACCGTAAGTTCTGCATTTGCAGTGGAATGGCAAATGCCCACGCCTTATGCGGAGGCTCACTTCCACACGCGAAACATTCAGATGTTCGCCGACGAGGTCAAGGAAAAGACCAATGGCGAACTGGTGATCGTCGTTCATCCGAACGGGTCGCTTTTCGAGATGCCCGAGATCAAGCGGGCCGTGCAACAGGGCCTGGTCCCGATCGGCGAAATCAATTTCGGGGCCTATGCCAACGAGAACCCTTATTTTGCCGTTGATACGATTCCGTTCCTGGCAACCAGCTATGACAAGGCCCACATGCTGTGGGACCTGACCAGGCCTAAGATCGCAGCCCTGCTCGACGGGCAGAACATCATGCCGCTTTATTCGGTGCCGTTCCCGCCCATGGGCCTGATCAGCAAGGAACCGTTCACCGATATCAGCAAGTTCAAAGGCATGCGGTTCCGCTCGTTCGGCAAGAACGCCTCGCGGTTCGGTGAGATCGTCGAAGCGGTGCCAACAGTGATCCAGGCATCGGAAGTGGCGCAGGCATTCAGCCTGGGTACGGTGGACGCGATGCTGACCTCGGCTTCGACCGGCGTGGCGACACAGGCTTGGGACTATGCGGGCTATTTCGCCGAACTGGGTATGGCCCATGCCAAGAATCTGGTGATCGTCAACAAGGACGCCTTCAACGGACTGTCGGAAGCAACCCGGAAAATCATCATTGAAGCTGCTCAGAACGCTGAAAAACGCGGCTGGGAGTTCAGTGAGGAAGAAGGAAAGACGACCTCCGCCAAGCTGCGGGAAGCAGGGATGACGGTTGAAAAGCCGTCGCCTGAGTTTGCCGCTCAGTTGCGCGAGGTCGGCAACCAGATGAGCCGGGAATGGGCGGCGGGAGTCGGGCCGGATGGCGAGGCAATCGTCAACGAGATGACTAAGTGACCAGTACCGAGCCGGGCGCACTCAGACGCACCCTGAACGCGATCTACCTTTGCAGCGCCGTGATCGCCGGCGCTGCATTGGTCGCCATCACCGTTCTGGTGACAATTCAGATTTTGGCGAGGCCTCTTGGCCTCATCATCTCCTACACGGATGAACTTGCCGGGTTTTCTTTGGCGGCGTCGGTGTTTCTGGCTCTGCCTTACACGCTACGCAAAGGCCGCCACGTGCGCATGAGCCTCCTGGTAGGCCGGTTGACCGGAGAAAGGCGGCGATGGCTGGAAGTCGTATGTCTGCTTGTGGCAACCGGGGTTGTCGGTTTCTTCGCCCTGAACTCGGTCGAACTGACCATGGACTTCTATCGCGCTCATGATGTGTCGACGGGTTCTCTTGCGACCCCGCGTTGGATGCCTCAGAGCGTGATGAGCGTAGGGCTGGTGATCCTGTTCATAGCGGTGGTCGACGATCTCGTGCTGCTGCTTCGGGGGCTTACCGCATCCTACATGGCTGAGCCTGAATCGCCGCCATCGATATGAAGATGACACTTGCCGTCCATATAAACATGAAAGCAGCGACAGTATGGATTTGATCACGGTTGCGCTCGCGGTGTTCTTTACGCTCGCGGTTTTGCTGACCTGCGGCGTATGGATTGCGATTTCGTTGCTGGGCGCCGGTCTGGCGGCGCTTTGGCTGGGGACCTCGGCACCCGCCGGGCAGGTCATGGTCACGCGAATCTGGGGCGGCAGCACAAGCTGGACCCTTACTGCCCTGCCTTTGTTCATATGGATGGGCGAGATACTGTTTCGCACCAGGCTGTCTGAGCAGCTGTTCGCCGGACTTTCTCCGATGGTGAGCCGGCTCCCCGGTCGACTGCTGCATGTGAACGTCTTCGGCAGCGGTATCTTTGCGGCTGCCTGCGGATCGACCGCCGCCACGGTAGCGACCATTGGCCGGATCACACTGCCCGAGCTTGAGAAGCGCAATTACAGCACCCGGATGAGCCTTGGCTCGCTGGTCGCCGCGGGGACAATCGGGATCATGATCCCCCCCTCGATCACCTTCATTGTCTACGGCTCCGCCGCAGAGGTTTCCGTAACGCGGCTGTTCATTGCCGGGATCATTCCGGGGCTGATCCTGCTGGCGATGATGAGCAGCCTGGTAACGATCTGGGCGCTGTGGACGAAGCCCCAGGTCAAGCAGGATGAGATGGCCGCCGGCTTTGCCGAGTACATGCGCGTGGCCGGCGGATTGCTACCGGTTTTATTCCTGATCCTGATCGTGATCGGCTCCATCTACACCGGGCAGGCCACCCCCACCGAGGCCGGAGCGGTCGGCGTGGTCGGGGCGCTCGTGATCTCGTTTGCCACCGGCATGCTGAGTTGGAAGAGCTTTATGGAAAGCGTCGATGGCGCCTTGCAGACCTCGTGCATGATCGGCTTCATCACCATGGCAGCTATCTTCCTGACCGTGGCGATGGCCTATGTCGGGGTGCCGCGATGGATTGCGCTTGGCGTGGCCAACATGGGCCTGTCTCCCTATGCGCTGATCGCGCTGCTGACGCTGGTGTTCGTCATCCTGGGCTGCTTCCTGGACGGGATTTCCATCATCGTGCTGGCTACATCCCTGCTGCTGCCGACGATCACCCAGGCCGGCTTCGACCTGATCTGGTTCGGCGTCTATCTGGTGCTGGTGGTGGAGATGTCGATGATCACCCCGCCAATCGGACTCAACTTGTTTGTCGCCCAGGGGCTGACCCGGCGCCCGATCAGCGAGATATCGATCGCTGCACTGCCGTTCTTCTGCATCATGGTGGTTTTCGTTGTGATCCTGGTCTGGTTCCCGGCCATTGCCACCTATCTGCCGACGAAGCTCTAGGCTGGCCATCGACGCAATCCTCCCGTACCCGTGAGCAGATACCGATGACCGATCCTCAAACCGGCAGCAGAGACGCCAGCCTCTCCATCCTGACCGATGGGCTGCAGTTTCCCGAGGGTCCGGTGGCGATGGCGGACGGGGCCGTCTGCCTTGTCGAGATCCAGCGTCAGACCATCACCCGCGTCTCGCCCGAAGGCCGCCGCGACATATTGGCCGAAGTTCCGGGCGGCCCCAACGGCATGGCTGTGGGGCCGGATGGTGCTTTTTACGTCTGCAACAACGGCGGGTTCCTGTTTCGTAAAACCAACGGGTTCACGCGCACGAGGCCCGGTGTGCCCGAAGGCTACACGGGCGGGTCGATTGACCGGGTCAGCCGCGACGGCAAGTCCATCGAGGTCCTATACGACCGCTGCGGCGAACACCGGCTTACCGGCCCCAACGACATCGTCTTTGACGACCAGGGCGGGTTCTACTTCACCGATTTCGGCAAGCTCTACGACCGACACCGCACACTGGGTGGGCTTTATTATGCGCAGGCCGACGGTTCAGGCATCGTCGAAGTAGCCTATCCGATGCTGCAGCCCAACGGGGTCGGACTGTCTCCCGATTTCCGCACTGTCTATGTGGCCGAAACCGAGACCGGGCGGCTGTGGGCCTTCGATCTGGCCGGAGCGGGCGTGGCGGTGAAAGCACCGTTTCCGTCTCCCCATGGCGGGCGGCTGCTAAGCACGCTGCCGGCGTATCAGCGGCTCGACAGCATGGCGGTGGAGGCAGACGGCAACATTTGTGTGGCCACTCTCATGAGTGGGGTAATCACCGTGTTCAGCCCCGGCGGCGAGGTGCTGGAGCAGGTGCGAACGGGCGATCCGATCACTACCAACATCTGTTTTGCCGGACCGGACATGCGGACCGCCTACGTGACCCTTTCAGGGTCCGGGCGGCTGGCGGCGATGGACTGGCCCCGGCCGGGGCTGAAACCGTTTCACAATGCCTGACGGGTACGAAAACATGGATAAGCAAACATGACGGTAATCTTGGGAGAAGGCGACTATCGTTACCGGGTGGTCGAGGATTGGGCGAAGCTGCCCGACGGATGGAACCTGGGCGACGTGGCGGCCGTCGGTGTAGACCGGCACGACCGGGTTTACGTGTTCAACCGGTCCGAGCATCCCATGATCGTTCTGGATCGCGAAGGGAATTTCCTGCGCTCCTGGGGCGAGGAAATTTTCACTCATCCGCACGGCATCAGCATGGGGCCGGACGACACCATCTATTGTACCGACGATTTCGACCACACGGTTCGCCACTGCACGCTGGACGGCAAGGTTCTTGTGGAAATCGGTGTGCCCAACCGCCCCGCGCCCTTCATGAGCGGACGCCCCTTCAACCGTTGCACCCACACCGCCCTGTCGCCACGCGGTGATATCTACGTGTCGGACGGCTACAGCAATGCGGCGGTCCACAAGTTCGACCCGGACGGGCGGCATCTGATGTCCTGGGGCAAACCCGGAGCCGGGCCTGGCGAATTCAACCTTCCTCACAATGTCACCACCGACGACGACGGCTGGGTTTACGTCGCGGACCGCGAAAACCACCGCATCCAGGTTTTCGATGGCGAAGGAAAGTACGAAACCGAATGGCGCAACATGCACCGCCCAAGCGCGATCTACATGCCGGCTGGTCAGTGCCCCATTTGCTTTGTCGGCGAGATCGGCCCCTACTTCGATTTCAGCCGTGGCGCGCCCAATCTAGGGCCGCGGATCTCGATCCTGGACAATAAAGGTCAGGTGCTTGCGCGGCTGGGTGAGGACCCGTCCGCCGGGAACGTGCCCGGCAAGTTCTTGTCGCCGCATTCGCTGATGGCTGATTCCCACGGCGATCTCTACATCGGCGAGGTGGCCCTGACCGCATGGCCTTCTCTGTTTCCGGGCCAGCCGGTGCCCCCGAAACTTCGCTGCCTGCAAAAGCTCATACGGCTCGCGCCTGATGAGGAAGCCTGAACCGTGCCAACTCTTCGCGAAAGGACGTTATGATGCATTTCGATCTTTGTACCCCGACCGATATCCGATTTGGCGAAGGACAGATAAGTGCTTTGGCGAAGCTGTTGCCGCCGAAGGCCAAGCCGATGTTGCTGTTCGGCGGCGGCAGCATCAAGAGCAACGGGGTCTACGATCAGGTGATCACCGCCCTGGGGGATCGCGATGTGGTGGAGTTCGGCGGGGTCGAGCCCAACCCCCATTACGAGACGCTGCAGGAAGCCTCGGCTCTTGCGCGAGCGAGCGGAGTGGATTTTGTCCTCGGGGTCGGCGGCGGCTCGGTCATCGACGCGGCCAAGTTCCTGTCTGCAATGATCGGAAGTGGGCAGGATGATCCCTGGGACAGTTTCGTCAAGGACTACGAGGACGTCCAGCCGCTGCCCAACGGAGCCGTATTGACGCTGCCGGCCACGGGGTCGGAAAGCAATCCCGTCTCGGTGATTTCAAACGTCACGCGGACCCTGAAGCTGCCCTTTGCAAACCAGGCTGTGCGCCCTGTCTTCGCCATTATGGATCCGACCACGATGCAAAGCCTGTCGCGCCGTCAGTTGGAGAACGGCGTCGTCGACAGTTTTACTCATGTGCTGGAGCAGTATCTGACCCTGCCAGTGAACGCGCCGGTTCAGTACGGGTTCAGCGAAACCCTGTTGCGGGTGCTGCTGGACTGGGGCCCGACGCTGGTCGAGACCAGGAGCCGCGAATCCTGCGAGAATGTCATGTGGGCCGCCAATCTGGCGCTCAACGGACTGATCGGTGCGGGGGTTCCTCAGGATTGGTCGACCCATATGATCGGCCATGCAATCACCGCGCTCTACGGCGTCGACCATGCGCGGTCGCTGACCATGGTCATGCCGTCGGTGCTGCGTTACAAGCAGGCAGAGAAGGAAACCATGCTTGCACGTTATGGACGCAACGTGCTCCAGGTTAAGGCAGACAGCGACAAGGCCGCCGCCGGAGAGGCGATCCGGCTGACCGAAGACTTCATGACACGCATGGGCTGCCCGGTGCGGATATCGCACTCGATCAAGGATTTCGATCCTGGTGCCCTGATCCGCCATATCGAGACTGCGGGGCAAACCGCACTTGGCGAAAGCGGCGATATCGGACCGTCTCAGGTGCGGGAGATACTGATGCTTGCTGCCTGACGGCGATGCAGGTCTTTTCGGCGCCGGGCAAACCGGTCGCTGCGGGCCGTCATACCCCGCGATGAGGCAAGAATTGAGCGAAGAAGCCGAGTCTCAGCCCGTTTCCCGGCGGGCAGTGGTGGCAGCGGTCATGACAGCGATGTTCATGGTGTCGGTCGAAACCACGATCCTGGCTCCGGTGATGCCGCGGATTGCGATCGATCTGGGCGGAGTCGAGGATTACGCTTGGGCCTTCGCGGCCTTTCTGGTTACCCAGACGGCAGGAACTGTCATATGCGGAAGGCTTGCGGATGCCTGGGGTCGCCGGATCGTCATGCTTGGCGGGCTGGCGGTGTTTTCCATGGCAACGATTGCCTGTGGGTCGGTCCGGAGCTTTGACTTGTTCATCGCGGCCCGGGCGATGCAGGGGGTTGGCGCCGGGGCGGTGCTGCCCACAGCTTTGACCCTGATCGGGGACCTGTTTGACGTTGCGGAGCGCCGGAAAGTCCAGAGCTGGTTGTCCAGTGTCTGGATCATCTCCGGCCTGGGCGGCCCCGTACTGGGCGCTGTGATCGTGTCGGTCCTGGACTGGCGCTGGGTATTCTGGTTCACGCTGCCGCTGGCGGCCCTGACAATGGCAATCTTCCTGCGCGCCTTGCCGGCGCGGACCGGCCGCCCGCATGTGACCGTCGACTGGTTGGGGGCAGCCTATTTCGTTCCTTCGGTTGCCGGCGCGTTGATCGCGCTGAACGAACTTGGCGCGGGCGAATATTCCATGGCGCTGGCCAGCCTTGCGTTGGCGGCAGTGGCGCTGTTCCTCTTCGGGTTGCATTGCAGGGGCCGGAGGCATGCGCTGATCGATCTGCATGTCTGGCTGAGGCCCGAAATCCTGACCGCCAATCTGGTGAACCTGCTGATCTCCTGTGCGATGCTCGGGGTGATCACCTATCTGCCGATTCTGCTGCAGGCGGTGCAGGGATATTCCCAGCTGTTTTCAGGCCTGACCCAGACCGTGATGACGGTCGGCTGGCCGGTCGGCACGGCAGTGTCCTCGTATTTCCTGGTCAAGCCGGGGTTCGCCCGGGTGTTGCAATGCGGATCGGCGATCACCTTTGTCGCCTTCACCGTTTTCGCAATGGCCGCCGGCAGTCTCCCGCTGGGTGCGCTGGGAGGGATGTCGTTCATTGCCGGGCTGGGGATTGGTTCGGTCAGCATCGGGACCATGGTTCTGGTGCAAAGCGCAGTTAGGACAGAGGAGCGGGGCGGGGCCACCGCCTCCAACATCTTCGCCCGCACTTTCGGGCAATCGCTGGGCGCGGTGCTGGCCGGGGTGACTGTCCAGTTGGTGCTGGCGAAGAACGGTATCGACCTGAGCGCCGAGGACCTGGACAAGCTGGTGACCGTGGGGATGATGGGCAACGCGGCCTTGGGGGAAGCCCTGGGCAACGCGGTACTGGCAGCTTTCGCACTGATGGCCGCTATCGCCTTTCTGGCGCTGCTGCTGGCGCTAGGCCTGCCAAGGCCGCGGCCCGAGGCTTAGAACCGCATGGGCCAGGCGTGAGCGCAAGGCCGCTATTTCCACGTGCCATGACAGCTTGCCCGCCATACCGCTTCACCGTCGCCCCGATCATGGATTGAACGGAAAGATCAATTATTTCAGATGTTTATAATTAAGTCTGTGCAAATTTCGTGCACTCACCAGGAAATTTATTGGTATCAAAACAACGGATAGAGAGCCGTCCTTTCTTTGACAGCATATCAGGCTCGAAGCGTTTTCATCCTGATATTGCAGCCCAACGGAAGAACCGGCTCGCCTGCTTCATGCATGGATTTTGCGAAAATTAAAGCGCCAAGAAGTTTTCAGCGAAGCGAAATCGGCATGGAGAATTCGACTGCTGCGTAAAAGCCACCGTATA